>MGSR01000046.1 GCA_001798565.1 Deltaproteobacteria bacterium RIFCSPLOWO2_12_FULL_60_16 | reverse complement strand
CAGAGCCCGTATTCCAGGGCCGCCTTGGAGTGCTCCGAACCATCGAGGGGAACCAAGATATTTTTGATCATCTTTCCCTCCTGATGCTTCGCGCAAAATAATCCGCTTATCCGCATTCGAGGGCAGCGGGCCGCGGAAAAACGCTCCGTCTACGACGTTAAGATACCAAGACGCGCTTTTTTTGCAAGCTATACTTTTCCGCGCCCACAGGGGGTTTACATACAGGCGCCGATAGGAGATAATGACTCGGCTGCGGGAGCGGCTAAAAAATGGCTCAGGGAAAAAACCGACACGAGTCTTTGCTTCAAGAGCTGATCGCCAGGGCGAAGCGGCTGAATATCGAAGTCCGCGCCGAGAGACTGCTCCGCGAAGTCGGCTATCGCGTCCACAGCGGCCGGTGCCGGTTGAAAGGGCAGGATCTCATTATCCTGGACCGTGAGGCGCCCTTAACGGATCAGGTGGACTTTTTAGCCGCCGAGCTGGAAAAGCCGACCCTTCAGCAATCAGCCGACAGAAATCAGCCCAAAGTTGAGAGCTGACCGCTGATAGTTGTTTTATTGCACCCGAATCTTTTTTGCCGCTTCAATCCCGAGAGAAAATTCATCTGCCCCCACCTTTAGACTCATAATGCCCAGGGAAGGGGCAATATCCAGGACATGAACTCTAGCCCCAGGGAACAGGCGGTGCTGTTGTAAGAAACCTAGCAAGCGGGAATCTCTCTCCCCACCCTCTGTAATGCACTGAAAAACCACCTCACTCCCGGCGGGGACCCGATCTAAGGGCAATCCCTTCCGGCGTGAAGCAGTCGAGCCTTCACCCGGGATGGGATTGCCGTGAGGGCAAGTGGTGGGATGGTGCAGGAGCTTCGCCAATTTTTCTTCTACTTCTGGCGAGATCGCATGTTCCAAGCGATGAGCCTCCAGATGGGCCTTAACCCAATCAAGATCCAACAGATCGGTCAGGAACCTCTCCGTTAAGAAATGGCGCCGCAGGATACCTTCGGCAACCTTTTTTCCTTTGCCTGTTAAGTGAATCTCCTTGCGCCCCTCCACCTTGACATAGCCTTCCCTTTCTAGCCGCCGCAGGGTGCTAAACATGGTCGAGGGAGAGACCCCCATCTCATCCGCCACCCTAGCTGCAATGACGGGCTGCATCTCCTCCGCCAAGACATAGATCGCCTTCAGATAATCTTCAGTGGCCGGGGTGATTTTAGAGGGTTTCATAGGGCTTGACAAACTTTTCTTATTCGATTATACGAATATCTTAGTTTTGGTGACTCGAATCTTATGGACCAGAGGGCTTAAACGATCTTGTTTCTGAAACTCAACCCATATTATTTCGGGAAGCCGCAAAAAACAAGATGCGGAGGAAAGGATGAAGACGGTTTTTTCGTTCGCAAAGATGGCGGCTATGCTGCTTGCCTTGGGGTCTTTTCTGGGCGTCCACGCTGCCTCTGCCCCGGCCCAGGAGGTGGTGGTTTACTCCGCCCGAATCGAGGCGCTCATCAAGCCGATATTGGACGCCTTCACCGCCAAGACGGGCGCCAAAGTGAAATACTTCACGGCCAGTGAAAAGGAGCTGCTCGAGCGCCTGAAGGCCGAGGGTGCCAACTCGCCCGCCGACGCTTTCATGACTGTGGATGCCGGCAACCTCTGGCTGGCCCAAAACACGGGGGTACTTCAGGGATTCAAATCGGAGATCATTGACAAAAACATTCCCGCCCACCTTCACGGCAAGGACAACGCTTGGGTCGGGCTCTCGGTGCGCGCAAGACCTATTATGCGCTCGACAGAGCGGGTCAAACCTTCTGAGCTTTCCACCTATGAAGGCCTGGCCGATCCTAAATGGCGCGGCCGAATCTGTTTCCGAACCTCCAGACAGGTCTACACCCAGTCCTTAATCGCTACCATGATCAAGTCGCTGGGAGAAAAACGCACAGAAGAGATCGCCCGCGGCTGGATGGCCAATCAGCCTCGCATCATCGATAGCGACACCAGGGTGCTGGAAGGCATCGCTGCGGGCCAGTGCGACGTGGGCCTGACCAATACCTATTACCTGGCCCGGCTCAAAGCGAAAAACCCCGCGTTTGCCGTGGCGCCGTACTGGCCCAACCATAATGATCGTGGGGTTCATGTTAATGTCTCCGGCGCAGGTGTAACCAAATATGCCAAAAATCGGGAGCAAGCGATCAAGCTGATCGAGTTTTTGAGCTCACCCGAAGCGCAGAATCTCTACGCTGATGTCAACTACGAATACCCGGCAAACCCGGCCGTGAAGCCCCATCCCCTGTTGGCCTCCTTTGGAACTTTCAAAGCGGATAAGGTGGACATAGCGTCTGCCGGGGAATTTCAGGCGGCTGCGGTCAAGCTACTCGATCGCGTCGGATATAGGTAATCCGGATCGGATCCTAATTATCATGGACGCAAGCCGCACGAGCGAGCTGCAATACCAAACCGGACTCCTCCGAGCCTGGCGGCGGCATGATCCCTGGCCCATCGCCTCCGGGGCGGTGTGCCTTGTAGTGGCCACGCCGATCTTGGTGGTTGTCTCTTCACTGGCGACACCAACCGTGGATGTGTGGGCCCATCTGTGGCAAACCCAATTGGCCGAGCTATTCTGGAATACGCTTCGCTTGATAGCTGGGGTGGGGCTCGGCGTGCTGCTCCTCGGCACTGGTCTCGCTTGGCTGGTCGCCAGGTACGACTTTCCGGGCCGAGCCATCTTTCAGTGGCTCCTCATCCTCCCCCTGGCCATCCCGACGTACGTTATCGGTTTTGTCTTTCGCGGTATCTTCGACTATACAGGGCCGGTCCAGACCTGGCTGCGTAGCGTCGTCGGGGCAAAAATCTGGTTTCCTGAAATCGCCTCTTTCGGCGGCGTGACGCTCGTCATGAGCCTCGTCCTCTATCCTTATGTCTACCTGCTGGCGCGCACGGCCTTCCTCGAGCAATCGGCAAGCACCTTGGAAGCGGCGCGCGCGTTGGGGGCCCGCGGGCTGAAGGTCTTCTGGAGGGTAGCTCTTCCGCTTGCCCGACCGTCCATAGCAGCCGGGACAGCGCTGGCCCTCATGGAGGCACTGGCGGACTTCGGAACCGTCGCCATCTACGGCTATTCGAGTTTTACCGTGGCCATCTATCGGGTTTGGTTCGGCATGTTCGATCGGCATGCCGCCACGGAACTGGCCACTCTCCTACTGCTGTTTACTTTCGGACTGTACTGGCTGGAGCGGGCAGGGCGCGGGCGCAGGCGCTTTTACCAGACAGACGGAACCGCCCGGCCGGTCGCGCCGCAGAAACTCCACGGCTGGAGGGCCTGGGTCGCGAGTGGGATGACGGGCTTCGTGGTTGGCATCGCCTTTGTCCTGCCGCTTGCTCAACTGGCTTTTTGGTGTTTCAGCCAGGCTGAATTGGACCGCAAATATCTGGAGCTATTGTTGAATACTCTCCTCCTGGGGGTTGCCACGGCAGGCTTAGCGGTCTGTGCTGCTGTGGTGGTAGCCTATGGTCTCCGTCTGAGCCGCAGTCGGATGGTCACAGCCTGTGCTGGAATCGCCAGCATGGGCTATGCCCTTCCGGGGTCGGTGATCGCTGTCGGCGTACTGGCGCCCCTCGTCTTTCTCGACCACAGCCTCGATGCTCTCTTGCAAAGCACATTGAATATATCTAGCGGCCTGTTGTTGACCGGCTCCATGGTTGGTCTGGTCTTCGCTTACTTGGTTCGCTTTCTCGCAGTGAGCTGCCAAACAGTAGAGGCGAGTCTCGCCAAAATCACGCCAAGCATGGACATGGCCGGACGTTCTCTCCGGGCTACCACCTCCGAGGTGCTCTGGCGGATTCACGTGCCGCTGATCCGCCCCGGCCTGAGCGCCGCAGCCATTCTCGTCTTAGTGGATGTCATGAAGGAGATGCCCGCTACGCTCCTGCTTCGGCCATTTGGTTACGACACCCTGGCGGTTCAGGTATGGCAGCTTACCTCGGAATCTTTTTGGGAGGCCGCCGCGCTCCCGGCGCTGACTATCGTGGCGGCCGGTATTTTGCCGGTTCTGCTGTTAGTGAGAAACCGAGCGCGTTTTCCCGGGGGATAACGCTCTCTCGATTCCAGCGCCTTTCGGCGTGACCGCCGCTCCCATCCACCGCTAAATCCCAAACAGCGTCTCGGTATTCCGGCTCGTGGTCTCGGCTACCTGGCCGAAGTCGGCTCCCCTGACCTGCGACAAGGTCTCGGCGACATAGCCTACGAAGGACGGCTCGTTGCGCCTGCCCCGGTGAGGAACCGGCGTGAGGTAGGGCGAGTCGGTCTCAAGCAAAATTCTCTCCAACGGTAATCTGCGCGCCACATCTCTGAGAGCATCCGCGTTTTTGAACGTGATAATCCCGGTAAAGGAGAGATAAAATCCCAGGTCTAAAAATTCCCTCGCCGCATCGTAGTCTCCGGTAAAGCAGTGAATGACGCCCCGGAGGTTCCCCTTGCCCTCGCGCTTGATAATTTCGCAGGCTTCCCGGTATGCGTCACGAACATGAACCACTAGCGGGAGGCCGTTTTGTCGGGCCATCTGGATGAACCGGCAGAAGAGATCGATCTGGACCTGCCTCGGCGAGTGATCGTAATAAAAGTCGAGGCCGGTCTCCCCGACAGCGACCACTTCGGGATTCCTGGCAAGGGCCTCGATTCGCTGGAACGCCTCCTCGTCCACTTCTTTGGCATCGTGGGGGTGCATGCCGATGGTGGCATAGAGCCCCGGGTAAGAATTGGCCAGCGCCAGCGCCGCGTCGTTGCTTGAAAGATCGCCGGCGCCACCCACGACGATGATCTTCTCCACGCCCGCTTCTTTGGCCCGATGAATGACCTCAGCGACATCCGCCGAAAACTCCCTCGTCTGAATGTGGGCGTGGCTGTCGATCAGCGCCGGCTTGGTGTGGCAAGCCATTTAGCCGTCCGGGGCGGTCTCGATTCGTGGAAACAAGACTTTGGGAGGCCGCACTTTATGGCCGGGAACGAAAAACTGCCCCCAAGAAGAGGGTTGCTTGGCAGTTGGCCGCGGGATATTGAGAAGCGCCTCCAACTCCTCGGCGGTTTCAGGCAGAAAGGGTGAGATCAACCGACCGATGGTCCTGACGGCTTCCAGGAGGTGGTGGAGGATCTCCCCCACCCTGCCGCGCTTTCCGGCATCTTTGTAGAGACTAAAGGGAGCCGTTTGCACGACGTACCGGTTGGTGTGGTCGATAGCCGCCCAGATGGCTTCAAGGGCGCGATGAAACTGCAGCTCCGCCATGTGGCCCTTCAATTCCTCCTCCGCCTGTCGGAACCTATTCTTCAGTTCCAGGTCCTCCTTGGCCCAAGCCGTGCTGAGGGGCTGAACGACACCGGCAAAATACTTCTGCTCCATCGCCAGGACCCGACTGACCAAATTTCCCAGATTGTTAGCCAGGTCGGCATTGTAGCGCGCTGTCAGGTTTTCTTCGCGAAAGTCTGCGTCTTGTCCGAACACGCTCTCGCGCAACACAAAGTAGCGGAACGCGTCCATGCCGATCTTCTCTTTCATCACCAACGGAGATATCACGTTACCCAGGCTTTTGGACATCTTTTGGCCTTCCACGGTCCAGAAGCCGTGCACGTTGAGATGTTTGTACAGCGGTAGACCGGCGGCCATGAGCATGGTCGGCCAGAACACACCGTGCGGCTTGAGTATATCCTTGCCAATGAAGTGTTGCGCTTCGGGCCAGAATTTTTGAAATGCCTCTTCAGCTTTATATTTTAACGCACTTACGTAATTGATGAGCGCATCGAACCATACGTAAGTCACATAGCGCTTATCGAAGGGGATCTCGATGCCCCAGGTCAGACGGCTCTTGGGGCGGGAGATACACAGATCGCCGATCGGTTCGCGCAACATCGCCACCACCTCGTTCTTGAATCCCTCCGGCCGGATAAAGTCCGGGTGCGCCTCGATGTGGTGCAGCAGCGGTTCCTGATATTTGCCCATGCGAAAGAAATAATTCTCTTCTTCGAGCCATGTCGGCTCGGTGAGGTGGTCTGGGCACTTTCCGCCAGCGAGTTCTTTTTCCGTGTAAAACCGCTCGCAGCCAAAGCAGTAAAGCCCCGCGTAGCGGTCGAAGTAAATGTCCCCGGCTTCATGAATCTTGTCCAGCAGCTGCTGGACAGAGCGAACATGATACTCATCGGTCGTACGAATGAAGTGATCGTAAGTAAACCCACAGCTATCCCAGACAGCCCGGAAGGTCGTGCTGATTTCGTCCGTAAAGACCTTTGGGTCCATCCCTGCTTGCGCGGCGGCCTGCGCGATTTTGTCCCCGTGCTCATCGGTGCCGGTGAGGTAAAAGGTCTCCCACCCGCGCGCCCGGTAGTAACGCGCCAGGGTATCGGTGATGATCATGGTATAGGCGCTGCCCAGGTGCGGCTCCGCGTTGACGTAATAAAGGGGGGTAGTCAGGTAGATCCTTTCCATAAAAAGACTTATCGCAGACCCGCAGCTTGCATAAGGAAATCTTCCAGCGCCATCCTGCGGTTGAAGTTTCTGCGGATGCTCGCCGCCGTCGCGCCAATGCGGGAGAGAAGGAAAAGGACCCGCTCCCGGCTATTTCTCTCTGCCTGTCGCCTGATGCTCTGCTCGAGGTCCGGATTCGAAAGCCCCCGGCTGCCGCCCGTGACCAGACAAATCAGGATATCGCGATACCATCCTTCTGCCCATTCGAGAAATTTTAAGGATTCTTCCCGCTCACCCGCGATCTCCTCGGCCAGAGCCATCCAGCCGGCAGAGTCCGCCGGGGTGAGAGAACTCATCCTCTCCGCCCACGCGGCCCGCCGCTGCATCAACTCTTCCATCTCTGGAGCGGCGGCCCTGCCCAAGCTCCCCATGCTCAAGGCCGCCTGAAGCTCGGCCTTGTCCCGTGACCATCCCTTGCGAGTTTCCAGATAGCTTGCCACCTCTTGGACAGGGAGCGGGGCAAAGGAGAGACGGAGGCAGCGGGACACCAGGGTAGCGAGCAGTCCCCCGACGCTGGTGGAAACAAGAATGAGGAGTGAGTCTTTCGGAGGTTCTTCAAGAGTTTTCAGCAAGGCGTTTTGAGCGGCGTAATTCATCAGCGAGGCAGGGTCTACAACCGCTATTTTCTTCCCCCCTGTAAAGGCGCGATAGTTAAGCTCCCTTTCCAACTCACGCACCTGCTGGATAGAGATCTCCTTTTTTTCCGGCAAGGGCTCCACTACGCGCACGTCGGGGTGATTGCCGTTTTGAACTCGCACACAGCCGTCACAGCGGCCGCAGAAGTCGCTGTCCTGCTCCCGGCACTGGATCGCCATAGCCAAGGACAGGGCTACAGTTCTCTTTCCTATCCCCTCAGGACCCAGAAAGAGATAGGCGTGGTGCAGCCGGTCGTTCTCCAAGCCTCTCGCGAGGGACTCTAGCTGCTTCCTGTGACCTATGATGTCGGAGAAGGGCATATGCAAAAAAGCGAATGGTGAATAGTCAATTGCGAATAGTCCCAACCCTTCCGCCATTCGCTATTCGCCATTTGCCAATTTCTCATCCACGATCTTTCTGATCTCCTCGTGCAGGTCTCGAACGGCACGGGAGGCATCGAGGACATGAATACGGCCGGGTTCGGTCCGGGCCAGCTCCAGAAAGCCCTTCCTCACCCTCTCGTGAAACTCCACCTCTTCCCGCTCAAACCGATCTTCTGCCCTCGATGCTCTATCCTCTGTTGCTGAGGATTGAGAATGGATGATCGAGGATCGCTCCTCAGCCCGGGACAACCCCAGCTCCACCGGACAGTCCAGCAGAAAGGTTATATCCGGCGTGATCCCCCCGCTGGCGACCTCGTTGAGACGGCGCAGCATACCGAGATCGACTCCGCGCCCATACCCTTGGTACGCGAGAGTGGAGTCCGTGAAACGGTCGCACAGGACTAGGGTGCCGCTTGCGAGGGCCGGACGGATCACTTCGTGGACATGCTGCGCCCGGTCTGCCAGATAGAGAAACAGCTCCGTTGGAGAAGAGATCTCTTCTGTCCCGGCCTGAAGAAGGACCCGGCGGATCATTTTTCCTAAGTTGGTCCCCCCGGGCTCCCGCGTGCCCAGGCACCCCCTGCCCCGGCCCGCGAGATATTGCTCCAGCAACCGAAGCTGCGTGGACTTACCCGACCCGTCGCCGCCTTCGAAGGAGATCAGACGAATCATGGAAGGGGTAGGAAGAGTTCAAAATGAAAAATGCAAACTGCAAAATTTAAATTTTTCATTTTGCAATTTGCCCTGCGCTAGGACGCGTGCGTTAGGCTTTTCCCTCGCCCAACAGGAGGTTGATCCCGTTCAGCAACTGCGTGCTGGTAAAAGGCTTCGTGATATAGTAGTCGGCTCCCAGTTTGTAGCCTCCCAGGACATCCTCGTACTGAACCTTCGCGGTAAGAAGGATCACGGGAATCGATGCGGTATCCGGGACCCCTTTGAGCCGCGTCAGCACCTCCAGACCATCCATTTGTGGCATCATAATATCAAGCACAATCAGGTCTGGCTTTTGTCCTTCCAAACGCGTCAAGAGCTCCGGCCCGCTGTATGCGGACATCACGTTGTATCCCTTGCCCTCCAGAATGGTCCTGACGATCGTGATGATGTCCGGGTTGTCGTCAACTACCATAATGGTTTTTTTGGTATCCATGCTTTCCCCCTAGCTGCCGGCGACCGGTATGGTCACCTTAAATGTCGAGCCCTTGCCCACTTCACTTTCGACCTCAATTTTGCCACCGATAAGCTCAATCAGATTTTTGCTGATGGTCAATCCCAGACCGGTTCCCTCGTAGCTTCTCGCCGCCTTGCCGTCCAATTGCCGGAACTTATCGAAGATCAGAGGGATCAGATCCTTGGGGATGCCGATTCCGGTGTCAGAGATCAGGAACGAGACATTGCCATTAGCCCCCCTGACCACGGAGAGCTTCACCTCCCCTTGATCGGTAAACTTAATGGCATTGCTGAGAATGTTGGCGAGGCAGTTTTTCAACTTTCCCCAGTCGGTCTCAATCAAAGGGACATCGTCTCCGACTTCGTATCGGACCTTATACGGCTTCCTGCTTTCCAGATGGGCGACCTCTTGCCGCAATTGGTCGAGGAGAGGCCTGACGTCGCCCCGCTTCACAAATAGACCGGTCTCCCCTTTCTCGATCTTCGAATAGTCCAGGAGGGCGTCCACGATCCCCAAGAGCCCGCGGGCATTTTCCATCAACCGCCCCATAGCCTTTTTCTGCTCCTGCGTCAATGGACCGCAGGCGCCGTCACCCAAAAGGTGGCCGTAGCCCATGATCGTGGCGATAGGAGTTCGCAGTTCGTGAGAGGTGCTGGCCAGGTACTCGGATTTCAGCCGGTTTGCGTCGGCCAACTGCTCAGCGATGATCTGCCGCCTCCGGGCCTCTACCTGGAGCTCCTCATATTTTTTTGCGTTGCTCAACGCTATGGCCGTGGCAAAGGCCACGATCTGGCAGAACTGGATCTCTCTGGAAGTTAACTCCCGATCCTCTTGTTCAAAACCTAGGAGGATAACACCGTGCATCTCCCCGCGAAACATGATGGGCACGGCCATGGAGGTCGGAAACAAATGGGCGGCAAAACCCTCATGGCTTTGCGCCTCGCCGGCAAAGAGCTGCTTCGGGTGGACGTTGCGCTGGATCAGAGGACTGCGTTTCATGACGCATTCCTGGACGATCGGATATTCGCGGACATCCACCTCTACGCCGCTGAACTCTCCTCCTGTTCCCGCGCCGAACAGCAGACCGGCCGAGGAGTGTTCGGCTTCGTTCAGCGTAAAAATATAGAGCTTATCGGCCTGAACGACGCGGTTGACCTTGTCACCCAAGGTCTCCAGGGTCTGCTTATAATCCAACGACGAGGGCAGGGACTGGGAGAGCGTCTGGATCATGGCCATATCCTCGGCTTCCTGCTCCGCCCTCTCTTTCAAGGCCTTCTCGGCGCGCACGACCTGCGCAAAGTAACCATAGAAGAGCGAGATGACAAACAGAAACGGAATACGCAGGTAGATGCTCGGATCGTGGGCCAGGGTGGTCTTAAAAAGAAAATATCCGTACAGGAGGGTGGCCA
>MGSR01000045.1 GCA_001798565.1 Deltaproteobacteria bacterium RIFCSPLOWO2_12_FULL_60_16 | reverse complement strand
AACGGCACATCGACTCAGCGCAGGCCGGCCAGCTCCTGCAACAGGTGCCAGTTGTGCAGCCGATACTCTTGGGCCTCGAGAAGCGCCTGGGAGGGATTGTCGGCGGCATCGAACTGCTTGGCGAAGCGCCGCTCGGTGCGGGCGAAGTCGACGAAGGTAAAGGGGCTGTCGCCGTTCGGCGGCGTCCACCAGTCCTCTTTTTGCCCGGGATTGCCGACCAGGCTCAAGCGCTCGCGGATCTTCTTCCCTTTGCGCGGATCGTGCACGAACAGGGGGAAGGCGCGCGACTCCACGGCCATTCTGGCATGCTGCGCGGAGAGGTTGTCGGCCACCCCGTGCTCCGGCTGGCAGGTGGCATACACGTTGACCAGCGCCGGACCCGGATATTCGTTGGCCTCGATGATGGCTTTGTAAAAGTGGTTGATATAAGCGGGCGTCGTCTGGGCGACGTAGACCTCCGGGTGCATCAGACCAATCTCCGCCAGCTCCTTCCTGTGCTCCCGTTTTCCCGGCAGCGAGCCGCCGATCGCCGCCATCTTGGCGTCCTGCGCGGAGAAGGAAGCGGTCGAGGCCTGGCCGCCGGTATTCGAGTAGACCTGGGTATCGAGCACCAGGATATTGATGTCCATGCCGCTGGCAAGCAGCCGGCTCAAGCTCTGAAAGCCGATATCGTACATGGCGCCGTCGCCGCCGATCACCCAGAGCTTCTTGTCGCGCCATCCCTTTTGATCCCAGCGCGAGCGGATTCCCATCGCCACCGCCGGCGCGTTCTCGAACAACGAGTTGGTCCAGGGGACGAGAAAGGGATTGTAGGGATAGGTCGAGCTATACACGGTATTGCAGCCGGTGGCGGCGACGATCGCGATCTTCTCCGGCCCGTAGACGAAGCCGGTCGCCGCCAGCATCATGCGCAGAGCCGTCGCCTCGCCGCAGCCCATGCACGAGCCCGCCCCGCCGACAAAGAGCAGCGCCGAGGCCTCCGCCAGCATGAAGTCGGCCAGCGCCTTCTCGTTGATATACTCCTTTGGGGTCGGTCCGACGCGGCGAAAGAAATTGAACGCGTGGCGGTAGCGCGGCAGCGTCGCCCCGTCCTTCTTGACCATGGTGAGAGCGTGATAGTCCAGCTCGTCGCACACCTGCACGCACTCGGCGCAGCCTTTGCACTTGGTGGGGTCTATGAAGATGCCGAACAGCGCGCCTTCCCCGCCCTTTTTCTCCGGCACGTCGAAGTACTTGCGGGTCCGGCTCCAGTGGGAGCGCACCCGCTCCCGCTCCGCCGGGTCATCGATCTCGGCCAGGGCCCGCTCCACCCGGGAGGCCGGAATCGCCTTGCCCAGGATGGCGGTGTCCGGACACTCGGTGACGCAGCTCATGCAGCCGACGCATTTGTCGGAAATAAATTCCGGAATCTCCGGCGCGATGTAGCTGAAGTCGCGCAGCGCCGCGGTGCCCGGGGGAATGAGGCTCCGGGCTATGCCGATGTCGGCCGGGAGCGCGACCGAGCCCGTCCCCTGCTGGTAGGCGCCGATCACCCGCCGGTTGAAGTCATCGACATAGGTGTCGAGATCGAGCTCCAGGAGCCGGGTCTCCAGGAACGTGGCCTCGTGAATCTCTTTGGCTTCGCCCGGCTGCTTGACACCGATCTCGGTCGGCTTGCGGACCGTCGCCTTGGTCCCGTTCGATTTCCGCGCGTGTCTTTTCACTGCAAACCTCCGCCTATCTCCCATCGATATTTTTCGCCAGGTCCGTGACTGAGAGAATCCCCAGGGGCCGCAGCCGCTGCCCCTCCTTCTCGACCACCACCAGCCGGTGGATCTGCTTCTCACGCAGGATGTTTGCGGCCTCGGTAACGAGGGTCTCCGGGCTGACGCTGATGACCGGACGGCTCATCAGGTGCTCCGCGGTCATGCCCCGCCAATGCTTCATGTACGGCTCGACGAAACGGGTGTTGACCAGGTCCGTCCGCGAGATCACCCCCACCACATCGCCCGCCTCGTTGACGACCACCAGGGCGCTCACGTCTTTGGAGTCCATGGTGCGAGCCACCTCTTCCAGCGAAGTGTCGGGACCGCAGCTGATCACGCCGCGGTGCATCCAGGCGCCAACCGTTTGTCCGCTCATGACCCGCTCTCCCCTGCCGGCGCGCAAGCGCCGATTATTTTCATGCCGCCGCCTCCATCACTTCGGGCGGCACCTCGAAAACCTCCGTGTGGCCGCGCTTCACCGCCTTTAAGTTATCCTGGATCACCTGCTCGCTCAGCTTGCCGAAAAACTTGCGCAGCGATTTTTCCACGGCGCCGTAGAGCTCCGCGTCGCCGAGCCCTCGCTGCAAAATGAACGGCGCCACCCGGAGAAAGACACCCAACAGCACAATGCCCTGCGTGCGCTGCGCCAGCTCCGGCCGGCTCGCCACCTCCTCGGCGATCTTCACGGCATCGAGCGCCAGGACCCGAATGCCCTTGCGCCGGATCGTATCGCGCGCCGGGGCGGGGATCGTTTCCCACACCTCTGCCGGATTGGCGCTCTGGTGCTGGATGAAGATCGCGCCGCCCGGCGCCAGGCCGTCCAGCGGATTGCCCAGATTGAAGGCGTTGACGTTGTTGAGCGGCACGAAATCGACGTATTTCAGCTCGGAATGAACCCGGATCGGCTCCTCGGCCACCGTCAGGTAGTAGGTCGTCGGCAGCCCCTTCTTCTCCGAGCCGTACAGCGGATAGGCCTGGACCTTGAGACCGAAGAGATCTCCGACGACCGTGGCGATGATCTTGTTGGTGGTCACCGAGCCATAGCCGCCTATGGAATAGCCGCGCATGGAGAACGCGCCCGGCGGACGCACGTCGGGGTCGCGCTCGGCGACAAGCGCGAGCTCGTGCTTGATGCCGAGCACGAAGAAGCGGCGCTCCTTTTGCCGGCGCATGTGGTCCACCACCGCCACGAAATCGGCGGGACGAATATCGCGGCTGCCAAGCCCGGCCGCGCCGGAATAGACGACCGGCGCGCGCTTTAGGGCCGGGTAGCCGGGGGCGCCGGCCAACGCGTCGGCAAAAGCGGCCTTGATGGCGGCGGTCAAAGGATTGGAGCGGGCCGCCGGATCGTCCAGCCGCTCGATGACGGCGACCGACTTGAGGTGCTTCAGCGCCTCAACGATCTCGGGTCCGGGAAACGGACGATAGCAGGTCACGTGCAGGGATCCGACTTTGAGCTGCTCCCGCTCGCGCAGGTAATCGACGGTGGCCGAGGCGGTCTCGAGCAGGCTCCCCATGCCGACGATGGCGTGCTCGGCATCCTCCAGGCGGTAGGGATCGATCATGGCATAGCGCCGGCCGGTCAGGTCGGAAAAGCGCGCCATCACCTGCTGCACGATCGCCGGCAGCCGGTCGTAAAAATAGCGTTGCGCGATCTTGCCCTTCATATAGCTGTCTTGATTCTGCACCACGCCGCTCATGATCGGATGGGCCGGATCCATGAGATTGCGCAGCCGGTGCTCGCTCGCGGGATCGCCGATAAACTCCTTCATCAGCTCGGGCTCCGGCAGCTTCAAGCTTTCGATCGTGTGCGTCGTCAGGAAGCCGTCTTGAACGTTAAAGAACGGAGTCTCCGCCTCTTCCGCCGCGCGCCGCGCGATCAACGCCAGGTCCGCCGCCTCCTGGGCGTTGCGGGCAAAGAGCATTCCCCAGCCGCAGTCGGCCACCCCCATGACGTCATCATGGCCGGCGTGGATATTGAGCGCCTGCGAGGTCAGGGCGCGCGCGCCGATGTGAAAGACCACCGGCAGGCGCTTGCCCGCGATCACGTACAAGACCTCCTTCATCAGGATCAGTCCCTGCCCGGAGGTAAAATTGGCCACCCGGCCGCCGGCGAGCGCGAATCCCTCGCAAGCGCTGGCGGAACTGTGCTCCGACTCGGGCTCCAAAAAAGCCAGCGGCTCGCCCCAGAGATTTTGCCGGCCGTTGGCCACCGCCATCTGATAGCCGCCGCCCATGTTCGTCGACGGCGTGATCGGATAAGCGCAGGCCCCTTGGCTGATGTGGCTCTCGACCCAGACCACCGCCTCGGAGCCGTCGGCCGTGCTGGGAATGCCGGGAAAGGAGACCATAATGAAAGGAGAGAGCAAGAGCTATGCCATGGAATTTTTCCGGATTTCATTGCAACGCGAGGCGGGCTTTCTCAGGATTGGGAAGACTAAACAACACTAATGGCAAATGTGGGAATGAGGTTAAAGCTTATTTCATCGGCCTGCTTGACCCTTTCCTTGGGAGCGATATAGTGCGTCTGCTGTGCCAAGGAGGTTCTTATGGCAATACTGAAAGTAGAGGGCGTCACGCACTGGTCCATCGCAGTGAACAACCTGGAGGAGTCGGAGAAGTTCTACGGCGATCTGCTCGGCCTGAAGCCCCTGGGGCGGCTCGGCAACTCGGTCATGTCCTGCTTCAACGTCGGGGACCACAACATCCTGTTGTGCGAGCGCGAGAAGCCGCAGACAGAGTCCGACGTGGAGCAACGAGCGCACCATTCCTTCACGGTCAGCCCGGAGACGTTTGTCAAGGCGTGCAAGGTTTTTCACGAAAGGAAAGTCCCCGTCGTCGAGCTGACTTACCGCGCGAAAGGTTATTTCACCGGAAGGGAGCTCTATTTCTTGGATCCCAGCGGGAACCGGCTCGAGGTGCGCGATCCGACCTGGAAGGCCGGCATGCCCGAGCCTTCGCTCGAGGAAATCCTCCGCTCGTGAGCGCGCGCGACCCGACCCCCGCCCCGGCGTTTCAAATTCCGACGAGCTCCTGCCGGGTTCCTGCCCGGTAATTTATATCTCACAAAAGATCGTCGTCTCTGATATAATAGTGTTTAATTATGAGCCTTCCACAGAGCGTTGAAAAACTCTGTTCTGCGTGAATGTCTAAACCTCAGCTAAAGTCCGCCGCCGCGCCGGCCAGCACTCAGCCCCCCGAGCCGAAGGCGACCGTGTCCGCGGCCGAGCTGGGGGCGCGGCAGCGGGAAATCTCGGTCTCCGAGTTCTTTACCAAAAACCGCCACCTGCTGGGATTCGACAATCCGAGAAAGGCGCTGCTCACCTGCGTCAAGGAGGCCGTCGATAACGCGCTTGACGCCTGCGAGGAAGCGGGGATTCTGCCTGAAGTCGCCGTCAGGGTGGAGGTGGCGTCGAACGGGGATTCTCCGCCGCCCGCCAGCCAGGCGAACCGCTTCCGGATCACGGTCGTCGACTACGGCCCCGGCATCGTGCGCCAGCAGATTCCGCGGATATTCGCCAAGCTTCTCTACGGCTCCAAATTCCACCGGCTGCGCATGAGCCGCGGCCAGCAGGGAATCGGCATATCGGCCGCCGGCATGTACGCGCAACTGACGACCGGCAAACCGGTGCAGATCATCTCCCGCACCAGCGCCAGGGCGCCCGCCCACTACTTCGAAGTCCAGATCGACACCAAGAAGAACGAGCCGCGGATTTTTGAGAACAAGAAGATCGACTGGGAGAGCCACCGCGGAACCCAGGTGACGCTCGAAATCGAGGGGCGCTATCAAAAAGGGCGGGCCTCGGTGGACGAGTATCTCGAGCAGGTGGCCATCGCCAACCCGCATGTCAAGCTCGTCTACCATACCCCGGAGGGGGAGACCAAAGAATATCCCCGGACCATTCACGAGCTGCCGCCTCAGCCGCGCGAGATCAAGCCCCACCCCTACGGCATCGAGTTCGGGATGCTGTTAAAAATGCTCCACGACACCAGGAGCCACTCGCTCTCGGGGTTCCTGTCGAGCGATTTCAGCCGGGTCTCCTCCAAGGTCGCTCAGGAGATCTGCAAGGGGGCGAAGATTTCGCCGCACACGCGGCCCCGTAACATTCACGGAGAGACCGCCGAAACGCTCTATAAGACGATCCAATCCACCAAGATCATGGCGCCGCCGTCGAACTGCATCTCGCCCATCGGCGAAAAGGCGATTCTCCATGGCCTCTACAAGCAGATCAAGGGAGACTTCTACACCGCGGTGACCCGGCCGCCCGCGGTCTACCGCGGCAATCCTTTTATCATCGAGGCGGGGCTCGCCTACGGCAAGGGACCGGAAGAGGCGGCGGATAAGCCGGAGCGTCCGAAGATGCCGCTCGCTGAAGGCGAGCAGCAGGAGGACGACAACGAGTTGGCCAACGTGATCCGCTACGCCAACCGCGTGCCGCTGCTCTACCAGCAGTCGGCCTGCGCGACGTTCAAGGCCGCGCTCGACACCAGCTGGCGCAACTACGGCGTTTCCCAATCGAGAGGCGCCCTTCCTGCCGGCCCCATGGTGATCTTCGTCCACATGGCCTCGGTCTGGGTTCCTTTTACCAGCGAGTCCAAGGAGGCGATCGCCGATTACGACGAGATCCGCAAGGAGATCAAGCTCGCCCTGCAGGAGTGCGGCCGGCGGCTTGGAGTGTTTCTAAGACGGCGGGAGCACGCCAAGAGCGAGTTCCGCCGGCGCAACATCTTCGAGCTCTATATCGAAGAAGTCGTCGAGGCGTGCAGCCGCTTGAAGGGCGGGAAGCTCGCCAAGGAAAAACTCAAAAACCAGCTGCAAAAAATCGCCAAGAAACGGACCGGCGGCGCGAAGACCGACGAGGCGCTGGGAAGCAGAGATGGCCCGGAAGGTCTGCCCCATTCGATCATTGTCACCGCCGAGGGGACTGAAGGCGAGGCGCCGGATATGCCCGAGGTCGCGCCATCGGAAGAAGTCCCTGGGGACGAGAAGGAATCCGCGCCGCCGGCGGGACAGAAGACAAGAGTTGACTCTAAGACGAAGGACAAAACGGCGACACCGCGGCGGCAGCCAAAGCCTCACGGCAGGAAGAAAGCCGTCCTGCGTCCTGCAAAAGCCAGGAAAAGGGCCAAGCCCGGAAAGAGCTAGGAAGCGGCATGGCGCGAAAAAAGGCGAAGAAAAACGGCGCGGTGGAGAAGAAGCTCGTCGGCGTGGCCGACACGGTCATTAGCGCCGCGGAGCGGAGCAAGGATCCGACCCTCTCGATTCCCGTGCGCAGCCTGGCGAACGTCACTTTCGACGAGAAACGGGGCATGATCGAGATGGGCCGGAGGAAACAGGCGCGCTCGTTTTTCAACGTCGGCATGGCCAAGAAGTTCATGCAGACGGTGCTAGTGGCCGATGCCCTCGCCGAGCTGCAGCGGGCGGACCTGACCACCTCCCTCCGGGAGATCTACTACCGCACCAAGCACACGATCAGGAACTCGCACGAAAACACCTTCGACGGCCAGAACGAATCCGACCCGCTGATCGAAGACCTCGAAGTCACGCTGGCGGCGCTGCGCGAAGAGCTCCACGTGCGCGCCGAGAACTCCGGCACCGTCGTCGGGCCGCTGGTGTTGGTCGATGACGGCGACCGCGTGGACTGCACCAGGCTCGGGAAAGGCGGCTACTCGGTCCCCTCCATCGTCGAGCCGGAGTACATCCAAATCACGAAATGCACGGCGGACTTCGTTCTCCTGGTCGAGAAAGGCACCCAGTGGAACCGCCTTTCGGAAGATAAATTCTGGCGCAGATACAACTGCATCCTGCTCACGGGGAACGGCCAGCCGCCCCGCGGAGTGAGGCGGCTGGCGCGGCGGCTGCACGAGGAAAAGGGGCTTCCCGTTTATGTGCTGGTGGACAACGACCCCTGGGGCTACTACATCTACTCGGTCGTCAAGCAGGGCTCGATCAATCTCGCCTTTGAAAGCCAGCGCATGGCCATCCCCAAGGCCAAGTTCATCGGCTTCTCCAGCGCCGATCCCGATCGCTACGGGCTGCCGCGCAACGTCGGCATCAAGCTCAACGACAAGGACATCAACCGGGCGAAGGAGCTGCTCAAGTACCGGTGGTTTCAGAAAAAGCAGTGGCAGGACGAGATCAAGCGGATGCTCTCGAGCGGCCTCAAGTACGAGCTCGACGCCCTGGCCAACAAAAACTTTCAGTACCTGACCAAGACTTACCTGCCGAGAAAGCTCAAAGAGAAAGACTGGTTGGATTAGCTACGCAGCGGGAAGTGCAAATAGCGAGTTGAAGCGCCAGACCCCTGCGCGTCAGCTGCTTGCGGGAGTTGCAGTGGCTTCCAAGCGCTGTATATATTCGTCGATTTGCTTTTGCAATTGCCGGAGTTGCTCCAAGGGGCCTTCAGCCAGCAGCGCGAAGTTACGTGGATTCTTCGTCAGTATCTCGTTGCGGTAGGATTCAAGGATACGCTGCATCCGTCCCATCTGTTCGATGGCTTGGTAAAGTTGTTCGGCGGTCTCAATCATAATTTTATCCTCACGATACCTTTTTTGTCTGATAGACGGGTGGGGATGATACCGGTGTCTGGCGAGCGATAATAGGACTCATAGGGGTCGCGGAGGGCGAAGATGGAGCTCCGTCCGTTGTTCAAGACTTTGGTGCCAGGGTAGAGTCTTCTCCAGGTATCCCATTGAGTGAACATCGACTGAATAGGTATGAGTTTTACCCCTTTCGTCGGACCGGTTACGGCTGCGCCGACTAGATGGCTCCAAAGGCTCTCTGTCTGATGATCGTACATGATCAGTGAATTGGCATGGAGTTTCCCTGAGACCCCAAAGGTTAGCTCTTTGCCTGCGATCCTACGGTCATACACGATGGCCGTATAACAGAGCGGTCACCAGGTTACCGCAATCGGTATTCCGCCGACTTTGTCGTTGATAATCTCATGGCGGCTCAAAGTAGGGACAGGATAGGCCCGACTATCGCCCGAAACTTCCACACCCACGACAAAATCGTTCGCTCTTAGCCAGGAGGCCTTTCTCCCCTCATCAAAAGAGGGGGAGAGGATGGCTGGAATGGCGTCTTTTGGAAGAACGGTAACGATCTCCT
>MGSR01000044.1 GCA_001798565.1 Deltaproteobacteria bacterium RIFCSPLOWO2_12_FULL_60_16 | reverse complement strand
ATCCCTTCCCGCTTGAGAAAGACGGCACGAAGTATCGCCTTTTGACCAAGGAACACGTTTCCGTGAGCCGCTTCGAGGGGCGGGAGATCCTGAAGGTAGAGCCTGAGGCCCTGACCCTGATCGCCAACGAAGGGCTGCGGGACATTTCCTTCCTGCTGCGCACCGCCCACCTCGAAAAGGTGGCCGCGATCCTCAAAGACCCGCAGGCCTCGGACAACGACCGCTACGTGGCGCTGACCATGCTGCGCAATGCCGACATCTCTTCCAAGGGGATCCTGCCTTTCTGCCAGGACACCGGCACGGCCACGATCTTCGGCAAGAAAGGGCAGCAGGTCTGGACCGGCGCGCGCGACGAAGAGTACCTCTCCAGGGGGGTTTACAAGACTTTTGTCGAGGAGAACCTGCGCTATTCCCAGACCGCGGCCCTGGACATGTACGACGAAGTGAACACGGGCACCAACCTTCCGGCGCAGATCGATATCTTCGCCACTGACGGGATGGAATACCAGTTTCTCTTCGTTACCAAGGGGGGCGGCTCGGCGAACAAGACCTCGCTCTACCAGGAGACCAAGGCGCTGCTCAATCCGGCGAGCCTGGAGAAATTTCTTACCGAAAAGATGAAGACGCTGGGCACGGCCGGCTGCCCGCCCTACCATCTCGCCTTCGTGATCGGCGGCACTTCCGCCGAGGCCTGCTTAAAGACTGTCAAGCTCGCCAGCACCGGCTACCTCGATCATCTGCCGACATCGGGGAACGCTCAGGGCCGCGCCTTCCGCGATCTGGAAACCGAGGCGAAGATGGTCGAGGCGGCCTATAAGGCGGGCTACGGCGCGCAGTTCGGCGGCAAGTACTTCGCGCTCGACGCGCGCGTGATCCGCCTGCCGCGCCACGGCGCCTCCTGCCCCGTGGGCATGGGGGTTTCCTGCTCCGCGGACCGCAACATCAAGGGCAAGATCAACCGGGACGGGGTCTGGCTCGAGGAATTGGAGCGCAACCCGGGGCGGCTGATTCCGGAAGAGTACCGCGGCAAAACGCAAAGCAGCGCGGTTTCCGTCGATCTCAATCGCCCCATGAAGGAGATCCTGGCGCAGCTGAGCAAGTATCCCGTCACCACGCAGCTCTCTCTCACCGGACCGATGATCGTAGCCAGGGACATCGCCCATGCGAAACTAAAGGAGCGGCTGGACCGGGGAGCAGGGCTGCCGCAGTACCTCAAGGACCATCCGGTTTACTACGCGGGACCGGCCAAGACTCCTAAGGGGATGGCCTCCGGCTCCTTCGGCCCGACCACCGCCGGCCGCATGGACTCCTACGTCGATCTCTTCCAGTCGCGCGGCGCCTCGATGATCATGATCGCCAAGGGAAACCGGAGCCCTCAGGTGACCGAGGCCTGCAAGAAATACGGCGGCTTCTATCTCGGCTCCATCGGCGGGCCGGCGGCGGTGCTGGCGCAGGAGAATATAAAAAAAGTAAACGTCCTCGAGTATCCCGAGCTGGGGATGGAGGCGGTCTGGAAGATCGAGGTGGAAGGGTTCCCCGCCTTCATCCTGGTCGACGACAAGGGCAACGACTTCTTCCGCCAGGTCTGCCCGTAAACGCAAGGCTGAAATAGGAAAGATGAAAACGGAAAGCTGGGCGAGGCTAAGCCGTCTCAGCCTGGACACGCTGGCGCACGTCTTTGCGCGTCACGTAATCGATGATCTGAATCTTTTCCGCCGGCCCGGAGCGGTTCCCCATCATAATCATCGGGCCTGAGCCGGTGTTCTCCAGCTGATAGAAGGAGCCGCCGGTGATGAGCGCGGCCTGGCCCGGCTTGAGCGTCATCCTGCCGCCGTCCGGAAAGCTCATGGTGCATTCCCCTTCGAGGACGATAAAGGTCTGGTCCGCATTGTGGCAGTGCATCTCGTCTTTTTGCCCGGGCTTGTAGTAGTGCATCCAGGCGTGAAAGCGCGGCGTGTTGAAGATGTTCTTGCGCCGTTTTTCCTTATGGGCTAAATCGACCATGTCTACAATCTCTATGGGCATGGGCGGCTCCTTTCTGGCAGCGAGAATAATGAAAGACGCGGCTTTTTTCAAGCAGGATTCCCGCGCGGCGCGGGATTGACGCGGGCGCGGCAGATTGATTAAGTTTTGCCTTGCACGGGGAAAATAAAGGAGGTCCGAGTATGAGCGTCGATTTTGTCACCAATCAGGAGATCATCATGGCGGCCCGCCGGAATCTTACCCAGAACGTCTGGGACTATCTTACCGGCGGCGCGGAGTCCGAGACCACCATGCGGCGCAACCGCCTGGCCCTGGACAGCCTGGCGTTCAGGCCGCGCGTGCTGGTCGATGTGTCGAAGATCGACACCTCGACATCTTTCCTGGGCCACAGGCTGCGCATCCCGGTGATGCTTGCTCCCATCGGCTCGCTCCAGACCCTGGTTCCGGAGGGGGGAGTGGCGGTGGCCAAGGCGGCAGCGGAGTTCGGCACGATCCCCTTTGTCAGCACCGCGACCGAGCCCACCCTGGAGGAGACCGCCGCGGCGAGCCCGAATCCCAAGATCTTTCAGCTCTACGTGCAGGGGGACATGAAGTGGGTCGAGGATATTCTGGGCCGGGTGAAGAAGGCGGGCTATCAGGCGCTCTGCCTCACCGTGGACACCGCCCTCTATAGCAGGCGGGAGCGGCAGATGATGGACCGCTGGCTCCCTCCGAGCCGGCGGCGGTCAGGCTACGAGCATCGCGCGGCTCTGACCTGGGAAACGATGGATGCGATCAAGGAGATCGGCGGCCTGCCGTTTATCCTCAAAGGCGTGGCGACGGCCGAGGATGCCGAGATCGCCGTCAGGCATGGAGTCCAGACCATCTATGTCTCCAACCACGGCGGCCGCCAGCTCGACCACAACCGCGGCACCATCGAGATGCTCCCCGAGATCGTCGCGGCGGTCGGCGGCAAAGCGGAGATCCTGCTGGACGGCGGCATTGTCCGGGGGAGCGATGTCCTGAAGGCAATCGTGCTCGGCGCCAAGGCGGTGGCGATCGGCAAGCTTCAAGGCTGGGGGCTCGGCGCCGCCGGGCAGGCGGGGCTGGTGCGCGTCCTGGAACTGCTCGAAAACGAGATCTCGATCACCATGGGGTTGCTCGGCGTGCGCAGCATGGCCGAGCTGACATCGGCGCACATTTGCAAGGGAGCGCCGGTAACCCCGCCGCATGAGATGAGCGCCTTTCCCTATATTCCAGGGGGGCAAATAGTTTAGCGGAACCTCGGCATGACCTCCTTGGCCATGATCTCCATCGACTCGAGGATCTTTTTCTGCTCGAGAGTCGCGAAGTGCATCATAAAGATGAGGTAGTTGGTTCCGGTCTCTCGAATCTCCTCGATCCTCTCGATGCAGCGCTTGGGGTCGCCCACCAGCACCATTCCCTCTTGATAGAGCTGTTCGTAGCTGCGCGGCCTCACCTGGATGCGCGCGGCGAAGTATGGATCCATCGCCTGCCGGGCGTTTTTTCGCGCCTCCTGCTCGGTCGCGGCGACGTGGGTCTGAAAGCACTGCCCGACGTCGGGAGTTTTTGCCTTATGGCCGGAGCGAGCCAGGGTCTCTTTATAGGAGGCCACCTTCTGCCCCACCTCGGCGATGCTCTTGCAGCTCGCGTAGGGAATCCCCAGGATCGGGTATCCCCGCTCGCCGGCGACCTTGTATGATCCTTCGCTGAGGCAGGCGAAGTAGAGGGGCGGCGTGGGCCGCTGCACAGGGATCACATTCAGAGAGACGCCATTGATCTGGTGATATTTCCCTTTGTAGGAGACCTTGCCTTCGCGCCAGGCCATCTCGACCACCTCGATGCCTTCGACGAGCATGTCCCGGTTGTCCTCCTTGACGCCGAAGCCGGCGAGCTCCGGCGGGGTTCCCCGGCCGACGCCGAAGTCCAACCGACCGCCGCTCAGCACGTCCACCATGGCGTACTCTTCGGCGACGAAGATGGGGTTGCGGTAGGGCAGGAGGCAGACCGCGACCCCGAGGCGGATCTTTTCCGTGCATTTTGCGGCAACGGACATAAAGGTCGGCGGCGAAGGGATGACGCCGAGAAAGTCGAAGTGGTGCTCGCCGAACCAGAAACAGTCGTAGCCGAGCTGCTCGGCCCACTTGACCTGCTCGAACATCTCATCGTAGTAGCTTCCGAGCTGCTTTTTGGCCTCGGGGAGGTTGTCACCGATGATGAACATGCCGAATTTCATTTCTCCGCCTTGCCTCCCTGCCTGTCGTAAATTTCCGGCGATTCTATGCGAGGGGAGTGAGGAAAAACAAGGATGAAATAGGAAAGCGGAAAGATGAAGCGGGAAACTAACTGTCCAACTCCGGCTTGGGAAGGGTGGAGTAGGGAATCCCCTCCTCGTCAAGCTCCTCGCGCTCCTGAGGGGTTGAGGTGCCGTGAATGGCCTTCTTTTCGCTCCGGCCGTCGTAGATCGCCCGCGCCTCCTCGGCGAAGCGCGGACCGACATCCTCGAAGTTCGCGCGCACGTAGTGGTTGAGGCGGATGAGCAGCTCTTTTGCCTGCTCCGGCGTGAGCGTGACCTCAGGGGTCTTTTCCGTCCGGGCCGGCTGCTTTTTCTCTTTCTTGTCCCCGCGGCTGCTGAGCACGGCGCAGGCATGCGCCATCCGCTCCACCTTGGTGGTGCCGCAGGTGGGGCAGGAGATAAGCTTCTTTTCAGCCTGTTCCTGGAAGCCCTCGAAGCTCGGAAACCAGCCTTCAAACTGGTGCCTTTTCTTGCAGACGAGGTCGTACGCGACCATATAATCTCTACTTAAGGCCTGTGGGGACGACTGTCAAGGGTGGGTTACGCGGGCCGCTCAGCCGGTAGATTAGCGACCATGCTGCTCGGCATCTCGAATCACTACAATCAGTCCAGCCAGCAAGATTGCCAGCGCTACGATTACTATCCAGACCATTAGGCCTCCTCCAGTTCTCTTATTCGATGATACGCAATTCGGTTAATCCGCACAACCCCCAACGTCACTACTGCCGTCGCGATCACACCGGCGACAACGAGCACCCAGCTAGAGCTCGCATAGTTCTGCGCCAACCAACCGACCAAAGAGACGTCGATGGCGATCAGGAGGCCGAAGACCAACTTGAGCCAGCCGATTTCTTCCTTGAGTCGGTCAATCTTCGCCATCGCGCGGTCAAAGTAGCAGATTCGACCTTTGAAATCTAACCCAAGACTCCGGCGGCGGTATCAGTCGGTCTGTAGCCAATGATACTCATTGAGGCCCCCTCCTGAGCATACTTTTGGTATGCTCGTGTTAGCCCAAAACACTTTTAAGGAGGAGACCTCAAATGAGATTCTATACCAAGCAGCACTTATACTACTGCGGAATCGATCTGCATGCCAGATCGATGTACCTCTGTATCCTGGACCCCCAGGGCGAGATTCTCTTGCACCGCAACATGCCCTGTACTCCGGAATTGTTCCTCAAGGCCATTGCCCCTTACAGGGAAGATATCGCGGTGGCCGTGGAGTGCATCTTCACCTGGTACTGGCTCGCTGACCTGTGCGCCAAGGAGAATATCCCCTTTGTCCTCGGCCACGCCCTCTACATGAAAGCCATCCACGGTGGCAAGGCCAAGAACGATAAGATCGACGCCCACAAGATCGCCGTGTTGCTCAGAGGCGGTATGCTGCCCATGGCTTACGTCTATCCCGCTCTGATGAGATCCACCCGAGATCTGCTGCGCCGTCGCATGCACCTGATGCGCAAACGCTCCGAGCTTCTCGCCCACATCCAAAATACCAACAGCCAGTATAACCTCCCTGAGATCGGCAAGAATATCGCCTATAAGGCCAACCGCGAAGGAGTGGCCGAGCGCTTTGAGGAACCGAGCGTGCGTAAGTCCATGGAGATGGACCTCTCTCTGATCGATCACTACGACAAGCTGCTCACCGAGGTGGAGCTCTACATCACCCAAACGGCCAAGGTCCATGACGTTAACGCGTTTCATCGCCTGCGCTCGGTGCCCGGGATTGGAAAGATCCTGGCCCTGGTCGTTCTCTTCGAGATCCATGACATCAACCGCTTCCCTACAGTCCAGGACTTTGTCTCTTATGCCCGGCTGGTCAAGTGCGCCAAAGAGTCGGCAGGGAAACGACACGGAACTTCCGGCAAAAAGATCGGCAATGTTCACCTCAAGTGGGCCTTCTCTGAAGCCTCAGTACTCTTTCTGCGAGGCAACCCAGCGGGACAAAGATACGTGGAAAAGCTTACATCCAAGCACGGCAAGGCCAAGGCACTCTCGATTCTCGCTCATAAACTGGGCCGGGCCGTCTATTACATGCTCAAAAGGGAAAAGGCTTTTGCTATGAATCAGTTCTTCGGTTCTTAAAGCTGGGAGAGGACGGCTAAGCCTGACGCCTAACTGGAGCCATAATGGATGAGCCTGAACGGAAAGACCGGGAAGAATGCTAACCGCATGTGGATCAACCACGGATCCGGTCGTAGGACGATTCCAGGCAGCCCCTGCCATTGATTGGATAGCCGTTCTGCTCCCTTAGAGATATCCCGACCTCGTTGATCGGGGTATGTGCTCTGCCCCTTTCCCGAACCCGGAGTCTAACTGGACAACGCTTCGGCGTTGAGCCCTTCCTTTGATTGAGACGGTACGAGGGAACACATGATTTTCTAGGTCGCCGAGGAACTCCATGTCCTTGGCAGTGGTCATCCATGCTGCCTTATCGCAGCCGATGGCTATTGAACCTCGATAGGTGTTTGGTGCAGGGCCCTTTGCCTAGCACCCGATTTTCGAAACGAAGTCAGAGCGCAGTTACTTCCGAGAACGAGGCCGTTGCGAAGGCGAACGTCTTTTCGTCAACGGAGGCCTGTGCCCTTGACAACCGGGGGCCTCATAAGGGTTAGGCTCGTAAAGTAGCCCGTTGCCTTTTTTAGCCCCAAAAGTAGAATGTCCCCATTTTCTCCGCCAGACTTCTCCAGTATGATGGCGGCGAGGCCGGCAAGGCCGCCCCAAATTGAAAGCGTGAGTTTCCATTCGCCTTGCCGTCGCTCGTGTATCCGCGTGAAGGTGGCACGCTTGATTTCGGCTAAAGCGTCAAACAGCCTTTTGTCGGGCTCTTCCATTACCTCTGCTCAGACCGTCTAACGTCCGCGATGACGCGCAATGACCGGAACGCGTAGCGGCGAAGAATAATTGTCGCTGTCGATCGCGCTGTTAGACGGCAACCTCACGACCTTCCCTGAACCGGAATCAAGTCCACGCCACGGAAGCGAATTAGCTGGTTCTCCGTGACCCAAGCAGGAACGGACTTTCCGCTTTTCGCATAGAGGGCCGGCGCATCCTTCTCAATGTAGGGGTTAGATTTGAACCTTGACGATGGTTCCAGGGGAGGCGCTTCGGTACGCACTCATTTGGCTTCCTCCAAAGCGGCCACTGCCTGCTCGCG
>MGSR01000043.1:6911-7499 GCA_001798565.1 Deltaproteobacteria bacterium RIFCSPLOWO2_12_FULL_60_16 | reverse complement strand
ACCGAAGCTTTCCAGTCGGACGTCCGCAGCCTCATTCGCGCTCCCCTCGGTCGCTCCGTAAAGCGAGGGGCCTGGCGGAGCGACCCGAAAGCACCAGACGTTGAGATTCGGATTAACCACTGCACTATTGCTTTCGGGAAGCAAGTCAGGTCCCGAGCGAACCCATTGCTTTGGGCGGGCGAAGCAAGCCTCCCGAGCGACCCCTTTTCAACAGCCTGGGAAAAAAAGATTGCAAAAGCGCAAGGCAACGGTTAAGAAGGAAAAGAGAAACCGTGCATTAAAATTTTATGAAATCCCCCGCCCTCAACCATGAAACGGTCCGCGAGCTGATACGCACGGCGACGCCGGACCGCATCCTGCGGGTGATCGGCAAGAGCCATCCCGCCGACATCGCGCTGCTTTTCAGGGGGCTCGAGCCGGCCGAGGTGCGCCTCCTCTTCGACGTGCTCTTCTCCGCCCGGCGCGTCGCCAAGACGCTCAAGGAGCTGCCGACCGATCTGCTGCCGGATATCCTCGCCCTGATCGAGGATGAAAAGGTAGCCCGGGTGATCGCCTGGGCCGACCCGGACGACGCGGTGACGTTCACCG
>MGSR01000043.1:5576-6900 GCA_001798565.1 Deltaproteobacteria bacterium RIFCSPLOWO2_12_FULL_60_16 | reverse complement strand
GAGGAGAGAAGGGATAAGGTCCTCTCCCTGGTGGATCCCGACAGCCGGGAGCGCGTCCGCCAGCTCATCAGTTATCCCGAGGGGACGGTGGGACGAATCATGACCACCGATTACCTCGCGCTCTCGCCCGGCACCACGGCCCAGGGAGCGATCGACAAGATCCGCGAGCGGGGCGAGCTCGAGGCCTTCTTTTACCTCTACGTCGTGGAGGAATCCGGCCGGCTGGTGGGAGTGGTCCCCATCCGCAACCTGGTGCTGGCCCCGCAGGACCGGACGCTCGGCGAGATGATGATCGCCGAGCCGATTCGGGCGGAAGTCACCATGGATCAGGAGGAGGCGGCGCGGTTGGTTTCGAAGTACGAGCTGCTGGCGTTGCCGATCGTGGACCCCGGCGGGCGGCTCGCCGGCATCATCACCGTAGACGACGTTATCGACATCATCGACAAAGAGACCACCGAGGATATGTACCGAATGGCCGGGCTGGAAGAAGAGGACAGGGTGTTCAGCCCGCCCATGCTCTCCATCCGGAAGCGACTGCCGTGGACGACTTTGAATCTCTTGACCGCCATGCTGGCCGCATCCGTGGTGGCCTTTTTCGAGAGCACCATCGAGAAGGCCGTGGCCCTGGCGATCTTTATGCCGGTGGTGGCGGGTATGGGAGGAAACTGCGGCATCCAGACGCTTACCGTCGTCGTGCGGGGGATGGCCCTGGGAGAGCTGGAATTTTCCTCGGCATGGCGCGCCGTCCTGAAAGAAGTGACGGTGGGCATCACCGTCGGATGCGCCGCCGGAGTCCTGGTCGCCATCGTGGCCTATCTCTGGAAGGGCAACCCGGTCCTGGGACTGGTCCTGGCATCGGCCATGATCATCAACCTGTTCGTGGCCGCGCTGGCCGGTACCCTGATTCCCCTGGCCCTGAAGCAGGCGCGCCTGGATCCGGCGCTCGGATCGGGGATCTTTGTCACCACCTTTACCGATGTCTTCGGCTTTCTCTCCTTCCTGGGGCTGGCGACGCTCTTTCTCCGCTACCTCGTCTGAGCTTATATCTGCGAGGCGATCTCCGAGGGTCTGGGGCTCTTGCGCAGGATAAAGACCAGCCCGCCGACCAGACTGTCGAGCGCGACGATGACAAACCAGAGGAGCGAGAAGGCGATCGCCTTTTCCGAGCTCACATCGAGCTGACTGAGGAGGAACAGGTAGCCCCCCTCGCGCAGCCCTATCCCGTTCAGGCTCACCGGCAAGGCGCTGAAGACTCCTACCAGCGGGTAGAGGATAAAGACGTAGGACCAGGGTATCTCCAGGTCGAGGGCATGGCCTAGAAGGA
>MGSR01000043.1:3169-5478 GCA_001798565.1 Deltaproteobacteria bacterium RIFCSPLOWO2_12_FULL_60_16 | reverse complement strand
AGATTCCTTCCCCGGGAGAGATCCCAGCGCTGCGCAAGCCGGGAGAGCGGCGACAGCGAGAGCCAGCCAAGGACCGAGCCCGCCGCCAGCGCGAATGTGATCGCGCGCACAACCATGGGAATGGCGTAGTTGGAGAACCAGGCGAGCGCCGCAGCCCCGATCCACACTAAAACGGCCAGTCCGATGAGCCGGTCCGCCAGCACGGAGATCAGGGCCGAGAGCGCGGCGCCGCTCCGCTGCTGCTCTTCCCTTCTGTGTCCGTCGCGGGCCAGATAGAAGACCCTCCCCACATCTCCGCCGATGGTGCTCGGGGCGAAGAGATTGAAAAACATGCCGATGAAATAGAAGATCGTGTAGTCCTTCACCGCGTTCTCGAAGCCCAGAGGGCGCGCCAGCAAGGCCCATCGCACCGAGCAGATGACCTGCCCGAGAAAATAGCCGGCCAGTCCGATGAGGAAGTAAGAGAGGTGCGCGGAGCCGAGCACCCGCAGGAGCTGAGCGGTGTCGATGCGGGAAAGGAGAAAAACCAGGATCCCCAGGCTCACCAGGCTCTTGAGCAGAAGCGTGACAGTGGAGCGGCTCATGATTTTTCGGATCCCTTTACCGGGAACTCCTCTTCCGACCGCACCGTGAGCCCTCTCTGGCGCAGCGCGCGCGCGAACAGCCCGGAGCCCCTGGTCAGCCTGCCGTCGCGATAGACCCGGTGGACGCCGCAGGAGGGGCTCTTCTCTTTCAAGATAGCCGCCGCCGCTTCAAACCTGTCCGCCTGGCCGAGCGCCTTGCGGATGCCGCGGATAAGACTTCTGGTCCGATCCCTGCCCCGGCTGTCCCTGATCGTGGCCGAGCCCTCGGCCACCCGGGCCGCGCCGCCGCCATGAAACTCCACCGGCAGGCGGGGCGCGCCCCAGCCGGCCAGCAGCTCCGGACAAAGGGCGAGATATTTTTTTCTCTTGAGAAAGCGGATCACCCCGGAATGGCTCTTGTCCCCGCCGTTGTAGCGGCAGCGCCGGCCCAGCAGGCAGGCGGAAACGATGTAGCCGCGCTGCTTCATCCTTTGAGCGGCGGGTTGGTGAGGACTTGAGAGTCATCCTTTGCCAGGCCCTCGACCTGGACCACCCGTCCCGCGACCCGGAGCCTCCCCTCGCTGTAAAGCTGGACCGCCCTGGGATAGATGCGATGCTCCTCCTGGAGTATCCTGGCCGCCAGAGACTCCTCGGTATCATCGGGAAAAACCGGCACCACTGCCTGGATGATGATCGGCCCCTCATCGCAACCCTCGTTGACAAAGTGGACCGTGCAACCCGAGAAGCGAACGCCGTGCTCCACCGCCTTTTTCTGCACGTGCAGCCCCGGGAAGGAGGGGAGCAGCGCCGGATGGATGTTCATGATCCGGTTGGAATAGGCCCCGACCAAAACCGGCGAGAGCAGGCGCATGAAGCCCGCCAGGATTACCAGCTCCACCTGCCGCCGGCGCAGGATATCCACCAGCGCCTGATCGTAGGCCTCACGGCTGGGAAATTTCTTGTGATCGAGAACTTCCGTCGGGAGATTGTGCTTTTTCGCCCGCACCAGCCCGAAGGCATCCTCGCGGTTGCTGATCACCACCCGGATGACGGCGTCGAGCCGCTTTGCCTCGATGGCGTCGATGATCGCCTGGAGATTGGTGCCGCTGCCGGAGATGAGCACTCCTATGGGAAGCTCACGCGCCATAGATCGTTACCCGTTATTCGTTACTGGTTACTCGTGAAATCGCAATTCGCTCGATGAACGCGTATACGAATATACGATTGACGAGCCTACGAGACGAATGCGACTCCCCTTTCGCCCTTCCTGACCTCGCCTATCAAATACCATTTTTCGCCCATCTTTTTTAGCGCGCGCCCGACCCGGTCCGCCTCTCTCTTGCCGATCACCAGGATGATTCCCAGGCCGTTGTTGAACGTCCGGTCCATCTCCGCCTGGGAGACGCCGCCGAATCTTTGAATCAGATCGAAGATCGGCGGCACCGGCCAGCCGCCGCGCCGGATCCAGCCGCGCCGGCCGCGCGGAAAAATCCGCGGCAGGTTTCCCGGAATCCCTCCGCCGGTGATGTGCGCGATCCCCTTGATGGCGTGGCGCCGGACGAGCCTTTGAATCGCGCCGGCATAGATGCGGGTGGGCTCGAGCATCTCCTCGCCGAGTGTGCGCCCGAGCTCCGAGATCCGGTCGCCCAGTTTGAGGCCCCGGACATCCAGCAGCACGCGGCGCGCCAGAGAGTAGCCGTTGCTGTGCAGTCCGCTTGAAGGGAGCCCGACGAGAAGGTCTCCCGG
>MGSR01000043.1:0-3153 GCA_001798565.1 Deltaproteobacteria bacterium RIFCSPLOWO2_12_FULL_60_16 | reverse complement strand
TCGGGGATCTTTTCTTTCTCCACGACGCCGACCGCGAAACCGGCCAGATCGTATTCCCCGTCGCCGTAGAAAGAGGGCATCTCCGCGGTCTCCCCGCCGATCAGCGCGCAGCCGGCGAGCCGGCAGCCGGCGGCGATGCCGCGGATGACCTGAAGCGCGGTCCGGGGCTTGAGCCTGCCGGTGGCGAAATAGTCGAGAAAAAAAAGCGGCTCCGCCCCCTGGGTCAGGATATCGTTTACTCCCATCGCCACGAGATCGATGCCCACCGTGTCGTGGACGTTCATCATGAAGGCGATCTTGAGCTTGGTGCCGACGCCGTCGGTGGAGGAGACCAGGACCGGGTGGCGGTAGTTCCGGCTCTTCAAATCGAACAGGGCGCTGAAGCCGCCGACTCCGGCCAGCAGCCCGGGCCGGGCGGTCTTGAGGGCGATCGGGCGGATGCGCTCCACCAGACGCTCCGCGGCGGAGATATCCACGCCCGCTCTTCTGTAAGTCATCCTCGCCATTGCTCATCTCACCGCCACCGTAGTTGCCCGACGACCGTTCAAAATTGTTTACGTCGTAGAGCCGGCCGCCGCGGCCGGATTACCGCTCGCCGAGGCGAGCATGCCTCGAATCCGCAGCGTGGTGTCGCAGAACTTGCTCGAGCTCATCATCTCGAAGCTTCTGGGGCGGGGCAAATCGATGGCGAGCCTTTCGATCACCCGGCCCGGGCGCGGCGACATGACGATGACCGCATCGGAGAGAAAAACCGCTTCCTGGATGTTATGGGTAACGAACAGCGCCGTCTTTCCCTTTCCGTCCCAGATCTTCAACAGCTCGATGTCCAGCTCATCCCGCGTCATCGCATCGAGCGCGCCGAAGGGCTCGTCCATGAGCAGGATCTGCGGGTCGGTCACCAGCGCGCGGCAGAGAGAGACCCGCTGCTGCATGCCCCCGGAGAGCTGGTAGGGATACATCTCCTCGAAGCCCTCGAGCCCCACCAGGCGAACGAGCGCGCGCGCCTTCTCGAGATAGCGCGTCCGGTCGAGCCGAGCGAACTCGACCGGCAGCATGATGTTGCCGAGCACGCTCTTCCATTTGAGCAGCACCGGGGACTGGAACACCATCCCGACATTCTCCAGCGGCCCCTCCACCCGCCTGCCCGCGACCGAAACCCCCCCGGAGCTGGCCGGCAGCAGCCCGGAGACGATCTTGAGGAGCGTGCTCTTGCCGCACCCGCTCGGCCCCACCAGAGAGACGAAGCTGCCCCGCTCGACGCCGAAGGAGACCCGCTCCAGGGCCTGGACGCTCTTGGCGCCGCTCTTGAAAATCTTGAAAACCTCCTCTGCCTCGATCAGCGGCGCCACTCCCCGACCCCCGAACCCGACGCTCCCTACTTTTTGATGAACTGGTTGGTATAGCTCTCCTCGACCGAGACCTTTCTCGCCCCTTCGAAGTAGTCGTTCGTGACTCGCACCGTCTTTTCCATGATGTCCGGCTTCATGTAGCCGAAGCCCGACGCGAGCGACTCCGGCGGAATGAAAACCTCCTCGATGGCGTTTTTCAATTGGATTCGGGCGAGATCCTTGTTCAGCTCGGGCTTTTGCTTGAGCAGGATCTGCAGCGCCTCCTCCTGGTGGTCGCGCGCGTACCTCAATCCCTCCATCGTCCCCTCGACATAGGCGCGGATCATTTCGGGCCGCTTCTTGACATCCTCCTCCCTGACGATCAGGCCGCTGCCGTAGATATTGAGGCCGTGGTCCTTCATGTAGAGGCGCTTGAGCTTAATCCCCTGCTTGGTTGCGGCGCCTTCAGCCACCTCATCGTTGGAGGCGCGGAACATGACGATGAAATCCGCCTTTCTGGCGACCAGGGCCGCGGGCTGCAGGGCCGGGGCCGTCTCCTGGATCTTGATCGCTTTGTAGTCGATATTATTGATCTTGGCGAAAGCCGGCATCAGATACCACTGCGCCTGGCCGGGACTGATGGCAAAAGATTTTCCTTCCAGATCTTTCAAAGTTTTGATCGGCGTCTCTTCGCGCCACATGATGGTCGTAGGGACATAGCCGAGCTGCGCCACGCACTGCACCGGAGTCCCCCGCGATCGCGCCACGATCGCCGTCGTATAGTCGGCAAAGCCCACGTCGGCGAGGCCGGCGCCTATCGCCCGCACCGTGTCCGCGGAGCCGGAGCCCGCCTGGATCACGGCGTTCAAGCCGCGCTTGGAATAAAAGCCCTTTTCCAGCGCCACGAACCAGATCGCGTGCTTGCCGCCGAGGATGAAGTCCATGCGGATCATCGTGGGCTTCTCCGCGGCCTGCGCGCGGGAGAGATCCAGCGGGAGGACGGCGAGCCCGAGGATCAAAGCGAGAACAGCCATGCCCGAACGGATCCGGAGTCGCTTCTCAGTAAGTGCCATATTCATAACCTCCCAGGTTAAAATGAGCCTTCAAGCTGGCGGACTTCGGCGCTCCATGGCGCCATCTTCTTTTGCAGGATCTCGACGGCCATGAAAAGCAAGAGGGACAGGAACGCAAGAATCAGCAGAATGACCAGGGCCAGGGCCGTATCCAGGCTGTAGTTCGCCTGCAGGATGAGATAGCCGAGCCCCTCGTTGGCCGCCACGAACTCGGCGACGATCGCCCCGGTCACGGAGAGGACCAGGGCCACCTTGATGCCGGCGAACATGTAGGGGAGCGAGTTGGGCAGCCGGATCTTGGCAAAGACGTCGAGCTCCGAGGCGCGGTTGATGCGCGCCAGATCGAGCAGCTCCGGCTCCACCTCCTTGAGACCCACCACCGTATTGACGACGATCGGGAAGAAGGCGACGAGAAAGGCGATCGCTATCTTCGAGAAGAGACCGTAGCCGATCCAGATCACCATCAGCGGCGCGAAGGCGCTCTTGGGCATGGCGTAGAGGATAACGATAAGCGGGTAGATGGTGTTTTGCAGGTGGCGCGAGTAGACCACGCTGACGGCGAAGGTCACTCCGAGGACGAACGAGAGGGCGAAGCCGCCCACCGCCTCCATGAAGGTGACCAGCGCGTGCTTGTAGAGAATGTAAAATTTATCGACGAAGGCGACGTAGAGGTCTCTCGGCGGCGGCAGGATGAAGGCCGGGATCTTGATGATCTCCACCAGGACCTCCCAAAGCAGCAGGAGGATGACGAA
>MGSR01000042.1 GCA_001798565.1 Deltaproteobacteria bacterium RIFCSPLOWO2_12_FULL_60_16 | reverse complement strand
GTCGGATCCTCCCCTCGGAGGCAACAGAAATTTCTTTGTTTTCCTTTAGATAGGCAAGCAGGAGATCGCGTATGAGCAGGGGCTGCAAAAGCCCGCTTCTGCCCTTTTGAAAGTGACTGTAGCCGTCTCCTCCGGCGTGCATGAAGTCGGTGATCGCCGCGCTGTAAAACCGGTCCTTCCGGAGGGGCTCGCCGTGGACGCGGATATCTTGAGGCCCGGACCTGCCAATGACGAAGCTAAGACCCGAGACCTGGAGAAATCCTCCTGTCAAGCCCGGGCGCAGGCTGACCGAATGGCTCAGAACCTCCTCGATCTGCTGGCCGCTCAACTCCAAGCGGACGACCTGGCTGTCATAGGGAAAGACACGCCAGATATCTTCGAGGGTGATCGGCCCTTCTTCGATGCTCGCCCGTATGCTCCCGCCGTTGACCAGGGCGATCTCGGTGCGCGCGGCCTCGCGCATGACATCCGCCACCAGGTTTCCCAGGTTGGTTTCCATGCTCCTTACCATTTCCGGCTCGCCGACCAGGCGCGCCCGGTTGTTGCCTACCACCCCTTTGAGCTTTTGATCGATCTTGCCGCGGTAAGAGGCGACCATCTCCTTTATTTCCCTGTCCTCCGGCAGCTCGTCTGTGACCGGGATGAGGCGCCCGCCGACCTTAGTGATTTTTTTTCCGTCGATTTTGAGGTCGAGACGGCCGAGGAAGAGACCCCGGTACTGCGCCTGGCAGATCCACACATCTCCGACCTTTAGAGGCTCCAGCAGGGCCACATGGTCGTGGCCGCCGATCACCACGTCAAGGACGGGTACCTCACCGGCGAGTCTCTTGTCGGCTTCCACGCCGGTGTGCGTGAGGGCGATGAAAATGTCGCTGCCCGCCCGGACCTCCACGGCGAGTTTTTTTGCTTCGGCGACCGGATCGCTGAAGGTGATGCCGGCGATCTTGTCGGGATGGGCGAGCTGGGCCGTGTCCGGCGTGATCAGGCCCAGGACGCCCACTTGCAGCCCGGCCACATCTTTGAATACCACCGGCGGGAACAGCCTGTCCCGGCCCCGGTAGATGTTGGCGCTGATCACAGGGAATCGGGCCTGCCGGATTCTTTCATGAAGCACATCCATGCCGAAGTCGAACTCGTGGTTTCCCAGAGTCATGGCGTCGGGGCTGAGACGATTCAAGAAGTCGAGCTCCGCCTCTCCCTTATAGAGCGCGGACAGGGAGGAGCCGAGGAAGAGATCCCCGGCCATCAAGAGGAGCGTATGACGCCCCAGCCGCCGGTTCTCCGCGCGGATACCCTCCACCAGGGCGGCCAGTCGAGCGGCCCCGCCCGCGAGCTTGCCCTTATCAGCACTGAACGGCTCCAGTTGCCCGTGCAGATCGTTCAGGTGCAGGATGGTGAGGTGCCCGGCCTGGGCCGCCTCGGGCCGGCCCGGACGCGCCGCGCAGGAGAGAACAGCGGGGAGCAAGAAAACCAGGAGCAGGGCGCAAAAGGGGAAAAGTCTTGTCTCGCGTGGCTTCTTCACAGGGCGAAAAGTAGCCTATTCTACAACGTTCCCGGAAGATAACAACCGCCCTGTCCGGCTCAAGAATCAGCTTGACAAAAAAGGGTGTTAAATCTAAACTTACACATGAAATTTTCGGCGTTTTAGATTCATGGCTCTTGACAACATCGAACAGCTGGAGGCCCGGGTCAATCAGTTGCTGGAAAAGCATGAAAGGGTGAAGAAGGAGAAGGAATTGGCGGAGAAGCGGCTCCAGCAAAGGGAGAGCGAGTCGCACCAGCTGAGAGGCCAGCTGCGCCAGTACGAGCGCGAGCGGGTCGAGATCCGGGATAAATTGGAGAAGATCCTGGGCCATTTTGACCGTCTGGATCTTCCTTAGGCCGGGGAAGGCTCTATGAAAAAGGCTGTGGATGTCGAGATCATGGGAGAAAAGTTTACCGTCCGCAGCGATGCCGACGAAAGCCACGTGCGCAAGGTAGCCGGATACGTGGATGGAAAGATGCAGGAGGTCATGAAGACGACGCGGCCCGTCGGCAAGTCCAGCGTGGCCATGCTGGCGGCGCTCAATATCGCCGATGAGTACCAGCGATTGAAAGAGAGCTATGACGCGACGATGCAGAGGTTGAACCAATTATCCAGAAGGCTTTCGACCACTTTAACTGAGGAGGGCTAATCATCAGGTGATCCTTTTCCCCTGCTGTGTTCGTGATCGGGAGAGGCAACTTAGAACCAACAAAGAAAGAAGGGAAGCTGTCCCTTGCCGTGGCTGTCAGGCCCTGGTTTCGGGGAAGACTTAAGCGGCAATACGGCATCCACCTGTTTACCCGGTTCAAGTTGATCGCCTGACACGGCACCGTGCGGGGGAAACCCGAATTAAAGGGTGGGGCGGAAGGGTGAAGGTTTGGGGAATCAGTCGTCAAGGAAGGATCTGATCTATTGTTTTTCGCATCCGTGGACTTAAAAAGGTACTGGCAATTCACTATAGTCGGCTCGGAGATGGCAGCGGAAATGTCCTCAACATCGGTATCGGCAATCGGCAGTGGGCTCTTTCTCCGAGGAGCGAAGGCGGGACCGCCCGCGACTCGCTGATGTAGATCAGGTTTTAGCAGTCGTCTTCCCATCCCTATCTCTCACCGTCTCTCTCCCCACCACCGAGAGGCTCACCGTTGCGGCGGTTTATGGGAGAGAAAAAGCAGACACTTCGGGTCACGTCCCTTCGGCGCCGGGAATCCCTCTCGGCGGCTGAATGCCGGCTCTGGAGCCAGCGGATCCAGCAGAAGGTCCTTCAATTTCCCCCTTATCTCTGGTCGCGCGCGGTCGCGCTTTATAGCCCGATCGGGAACGAGGTTGCCACCGAGGAAATCCGTGACCACGCCTTGCGATCGGGCAAGAGGCTCTTCTACCCGAAGCTGGGACACGGGGGGAGGCCCGCCCTGATCGGGGTGGCATCGGCCGATGAGCTCCGGCCCGGGCGTTACGGTATTTTGGAGCCGGCTGGAGCAAGGATGTTGACAGAAGAGGATCAAGAACGTCTGGTAGTATTCGTCCCCGGCGTGGCTTTCGATGTTCAAGGGAACCGGCTGGGGAGAGGCAAGGGCTGGTACGATCGGGCGCTGGCATCGGTGGGAGAAAGATCCGTTTTCGTGGCCCTGGCCTTCGAATTGCAGATTTTGGAGCGGGTTCCCGCCGACAGGTGGGACTGCAGAGTGCATCACATTATCACTGAGAGAAGGATCATTGCCTGCGGGGAGGCTCCCTCCCTGTCCGGGCCGATCCCGTGAATCTCTCAGACGCAAAGGGGGTGTTTTCTTTGGAACTCAATATGGTGATCGGAATTGCGGGACTTTTGGTGGGGGTCCTTTTGGCTCTGGCCATCGCGTGGCTCAGGCGCAAGCAGCAGCGGGGCCAGATGGAGCTGGCGCAAGGCACAGCCGCCCGCATCATCGAGGAGGCGAAGAAAGAGGCGAGCGCGATCAAGAAAGAGGCGGAGATACAGGCGCGCGACAGCGTTCTACAAGCCAGGACGGATTTCGAGAAGGAGGTTCGCGAGACTCGCAGAGAGCTGCAGGCCCTGGAGAAGAGGCTGATCAACAAGGAGGAGAATCTCGATAAGCGCGTCGAGGCCGCCGAGAAACGGGAGTCCGAGCTGGGCCGGCGGGAGAGCTCGGTCAAGGCGAGAGAAAAATCGCTGGAAGAGAAGGCGACCGAATGCGACCGCCTGAGCGACGAGGCCAAGCGGCAGATCGAGCATGTGGGTGGAATGACGCGCGAGGAGGCGAAGAAGAGCCTGATCGACCAGATGGTCGAGGAGGCGAAACACGAATCGGCCAAGCGCGTGCGTGTCATCGAAGAGGAGGCCAAAGAGGAAGCGGCCCGCAGGGGACAGAAAATCGTGGCGCTGGCGATCGAGAGATTGGCAGGCGATTTCGTCGCGGAGCGGACCGTTACCGTCGTGCCCTTGCCGAGCGACGATTTGAAAGGGAGGATCATCGGCCGCGAGGGACGCAATATCCGCGCCCTGGAGGCGGCTACGGGCATCGACTTGATCGTGGACGACACCCCGGAGTCGGTGATCATCTCCGGGCACAATCCTATCCGGCGTGAGATCGCCCGCCTGTCGCTGGAAAAACTGATCTCGGACGGACGCATCCACCCGGGGAGGATCGAGGAGGTGGTGCGCAAGGCCGAGCAGGAACTCGACGAGGCGATCCGGGAGGCCGGCCAGAAAGCCATATTCGACGTCGGGGTTCATGGCGTCCACCCGGAGCTCGTCAAGCTCCTGGGAAGACTCAAGTACCGCTACAGCTACGCGCAGAATGTGCTGCTCCATTCGATAGAAGCCGCCTTCATCTGCGGCAATATGGCTGCGGAACTGGGGTTGAACGAGAAGCAGGCGCGCCGCGCGGCCCTGCTGCACGACATCGGCAAGGCGGTGGACCATGAGGTGGAGGGATCCCACGCCATCATCGGGGCGGAGCTGGCGCGCAAATATGGCGAGTCTCCCAAGATCGTCAATGCCATCGCGGCGCACCACGAGGATGTGAAAGCCGAGACCATCCTGGCCCCTTTGGTCGACGCGGCGGACGCGCTGTCCGGCGCCCGTCCCGGCGCGCGCCGGGAGATGCTCGAGACCTACGTGCGGCGGCTCGAGGAGCTGGAGCGGATTACCAATTCCTTCAAGGGCGTGGAGAAGTCGTACGCGGTCCAGGCCGGCAGGGAGATCCGGATCATCGTGCAGCATGACCTGGTCTCGGATCAGGAAGCCGCGCTGATGGCGCGCGAGATCGCGCGCAAGATCGAGGCCGAGATGACCTATCCGGGCCAGGTCAAGGTCACGGTCATCCGCGAGGTAAGGTCGGTGGAATACGCGAGGTAATTTCGTATATTCGTTATTCGTGTATTGGTTATTGGTATCATGGATTCAACGAGTAACGAGTTAACGATTAACCAGTAACTATTAACTAGTAACCAGAGTTATGCGTGTTCTTATTTTAGGTGATGTGGTGGGCCGTCCGGGCCGGAGGGCGATCCGGGATCTTGTCCCATCCCTGGCGCAGAAGGAGAAGGTCGATCTGGTGATCGCCAACGCCGAGAACGCGGCGGGAGGCATGGGTGTGGACGTAAAGAGCGCCGAGGAGCTGTTCGGGGCAGGGGTCCATGTGCTCACTTCGGGAAACCACATCTGGAAAAAGAAGGAGATCTATTCCTATCTGGAGAGCCGGCCTCTTCTCATTCGGCCGGCGAACTACCCCAAGGGCGCTCCGGGCCGCGGCTGGGTGGAATGGGAAGGCGCGGGCGGGCGGCGCGCGCTCATCATCAATCTGCAGGGTAGGGTCTTCATGCCCGGCAACATCGATGACCCGTTTCGCTGCGTCGACGCGATCTTGAAGGAGCGCGCCGGCTTTTCCCGCGTCGTGATCGTCGATATGCATGCGGAGGCAACCTCGGAAAAGTGCGCCATGGGCTGGTTTCTGGACGGCAGGGTCTCCGCCGTGTACGGCACCCATACCCACGTGCAGACGGCCGACGAGCGGATTCTTCCCCGGGGCGCGGCCTACATTACGGATCTCGGCATGTGCGGTCCCGCGGATTCGGTGATCGGCATCGAAAGGGAGCTCGTGATCGAAGGTTTTTTGAGCCAGCTGCCGCGCCGGTTCGAGGTCGCGAAGGAAAACGTGCTTCTCCAGGGGATCGTCTTGGAGGTGGATGAGACTACCGGCAAGGCGCTGGAGATCCGGCGGCTCCGCGTTCCGTGGGGGGAGTCCGAATGACCAGGGCTGCGCCCGAAGAACAGCTCCGGCGCATCAAGCGCGGGGCGGTCGAGATTCTCCTCGAAGAGGAGCTGCTTAAAAAGCTCAAGCGCGGAAAATCCCTGCGGGTAAAGGCGGGATTCGATCCCACGGCGCCGGACCTCCATCTCGGCCACACGGTGCTGATCCAGAAGATGAAGCAATTTCAGGAGCTGGGCCACGAGGTGATCTTCCTGATCGGGGATTTTACCGGGATGATCGGCGATCCGTCCGGGAAATCGGAAACTCGCAAGCAGCTTGGCCGGGCTGAAGTTCTAAAGAATGCGGAGACCTATAAGGAGCAGATCTTTAAGATCCTCGACCCGAAAAAGACCGTGATCGAGTTCAACCATCGCTGGATGGAGAAGATGGACGCCGCCGCGCTGGTGGACCTGAGCGCGAAGTATACGGTGGCGCGGATGCTCGAGCGGGAGGATTTCAAGCAGCGCTATCAGAGCCAGCAGCCGATCAGCATCCATGAGTTTCTCTATCCGCTGATCCAGGGTTACGACTCGGTGGTGCTCAAGGCCGATGTCGAGCTGGGCGGTACCGACCAGCGCTTCAATCTGCTGGTCGGCCGGGAGCTCCAGCGCGAGTACGGCCAGGAACCGCAGGTGATCCTGACCATGCCGTTGCTGGAAGGGACGGACGGCGTGCAGAAGATGAGCAAGTCGCTCAACAACTATATCGGCATCCAGGAGCCCCCGGAAGAGATCTTCGGCAAGATGATGTCGATCTCGGACGAGCTGATGTGGCGCTACGCGGAGCTGTTGAGCGATCGCGACCTCGAAGAGGTGAAGAAAACCCGCGACCAGGTAGCCGGCGGCTCCGTCCATCCCATGGATTTTAAGAAATCGCTGGCCTCCGAGATCGTCTCACGCTTTCACGGCCCTGTGGCCGCAGCGTCGGCGCAGGACTACTTCGAGACCCGCCACCAAAAACGCTCTGTTCCCAAGGGTGTGCGCAAGCAATTTTCCCCGCCCGAGCGCATTTGGATCTGCCAATTGCTTGTCGATCTTCAGTTTGCCAAGTCCAAGGGCGAGGCGCGCAGGCTCATCGGCCAGAAAGCGGTCAAGGTCGACGGCCAGGTCGTCTCGGATGTCGATTTCGAGTTCCGGGGAGGCGTGCACCGTCTCGTGGAGGTGGGTAAGACCCGCATCGCCCAGGCGTCAGGAGAGTGAAAAACGGATTTCTATATATCTTCGGGACTGAAGAGCTTAATGCCTTCTACTGCCGAAAAGGCTCGGTCCGCTGAGGCGAGGTTGGGGATTTTAAGGCGGCTCATGACCGCTAGAATCAGAGCGTCCAAGGTGAGAAGTCCGCTCTTTTGCCTCATGTTCATGCTGACCATGAGATCCGCAAAGCTCACTTCTTCCACTTCGATCCCCATGCGTGGGATTGCCAGCGTCCATTCCTCATAGAGAGAGAGCTTTTTTACCAGGGCCGGGGAGCGCGCCAGCTTTTGTGCGGGATTGGGTGGGCGGACCAGCCTTTTCTGCTGCGCTTCGACAACCATGAGACGATGGGCGACCTCCAGGAGCACCGGCAAAGAGGTCATACCGTGAAGTTCGCCGGAGGAGCAGCGGGTCAAAAACTGATTGCAGGAAGCAGAGGCGGCAGTGAAGTGGTAAATAAAGATATTGGCGTCGATGAAGACCAGGATCCCGCCGGGAATGGTCTCAAGTTTCAAGGAGCTCTCCCTTTAGCGCCTCCCTGAGTTCCCTGGGGGTTACGCGGAAGACCCCCCAACTTTCTTCAACCAACCTCCGGCC
>MGSR01000041.1:2623-5390 GCA_001798565.1 Deltaproteobacteria bacterium RIFCSPLOWO2_12_FULL_60_16 | reverse complement strand
TCCGCACTCAGCCCCGCGGGTCAGAATTCCACGAATAGTTCCTTGGCCTCGTCGCCCGTGAGCTGCTTGATGGTCGTGATCCGGTCGCTGAACTCTTTGAGGGTGCCCAGGGAGCTGGGACCGACGTCGATCAGGATCGAGAACAGTGAAAAACCGAGCTTCTCCTTCTCGTCCCGGAAGCGCTCGGCCCACTCCGGAGTGACCTGGCACTCGCCGTCGGTGATGAAAACGATGTCGCCCTTTTTGTAGCGGGATTTCTTCAGACAATCCAGCGCCGCATCCAAGGGCTTCTGGAAGTCCGTGCCGCCGCCCGGGAAATACTCCGCGAGGTCCATGACTTTCCCCATCTCCGCCTCGTAGCGCTCGCGCGGATTCATATCGAGCACCTGAAGCGGGGTCTCCGCGGAGGAGAAGCAGATGGAGCGGAAGAGGCGTCGCTGCCGTCGCGCGATTTCCAGCAGAGTAAGGGTGACGGCCTTGGACCAGATCTCCTTGTCTCCGGCCATCGAGGAACTGCCGTCCAGGCAGACGACCATCGGCCCTTTGCCCTTCTCCTCGATGCCCCGCAGCGAGTACTGCAGGAGCTCCTGGTCGAGGAACCGGCGGTAGAAATCCTTGCGCAGGATCGAGTGGGAAAGGGTGAGCAGCTCGTGCGGCAAGAGACGGCTCACAGAATCGCCGCGCTCCACTTCCAGGATCTCCTCGCTGGAGCGCTCGAAGACCTTCTTGCGCAGCGCCAGGGCGTGGAATTTCATGCGCCCCACCATGCGGGCGAGCTTCTTAAGCTTCTCGTTGCCGGCGAGTCTCTTGCCCAGCTCGAGCTTTTGTCCCGGCGGGGAGCGGTAGCCGGTGCCCAGGGTCAGGCTCCAGCTCTCCGCTTGTTCAGCAGCGTCCTCGAGCTGCTGCGCCACCTTGATGGCTTGAGCCTGGAAGCGGCCGGCCGCCTGGGGTTCGAGGCGCTGGAGATCCTCTTTTAACCGGCCCACCTTCTGGCGCAGCAGCGCCTCGGCGCCGTCGAACTCTCCTTCGATCATTTTCCTGGCCTCGTCCAGACTCTTCTTTCCCTTGGCCGCAAGGGGCTCCTGGGAAAGCCTTTCGGCCTCCGTCTGATCCTCCCTCTTCTGCTCGCGGATCTCCTCTTGCTTGCTGATGTCCCAGAGATCGAGCATCTCGCGCCGCGTGAGCAGTTTTTCGGATTTGAGCAGAGTCAAGAGCGCCTCTCCCAGGAGGAGCGCGCAGAGTCCGGACTTGGCTTCGTCGAGGAGCGTCAGGTCGCGCAGGATGCGATAGAGGCCGCTCTGGTGCAGGGCATTCAAGAGGACGCGATTAAACAGCGCGCTCGCGAGCAGATCGCGGTCCTCGTGAAATATAATGTTATACTTAAATAATAAGCAAAATATGTCTTGAAGCAATGAAGAAAAGTGCGGAAGAAACGTGCCACCGTTCTCTTCCAGGACGCGCAGCGAGCTGGACTCGGCGCGGAGATTGGCGTAGGCCCTCCGGTCATAGGCGTCGCTTTCTACCCAGCAACTGTTCCGGGGCAAGGGCTGGGGAGCTCTTTTCGAGGGAGCGCTCTTCTTTCGTCTTGGCGGCATCTAAAACTTCTCCAGCATCTGCTTTTGCATCTCCTCGATCTCCTCCTTGACGGCGCCGACGGGCTCCAGGGGGCGGCCGAGCTTCTGCGCCTTCTCCATAATCTGATCTACCTTGGCCAGTATGTTTCGCAGCTTGGTGTGCATTTCGATGAGCGCGCGGGCGCGCTGGTCGCTCGTTCCCCAGGGCCGGAGGGCCGCGTCTCTGATCTCCCGCGATTCGTAAAGCAGCTCCTTGACCTCCTCCTCATATCCGAGCAGAAGCTCGCGCACGGTCGCGCGCACCTCAGGCTGCTCGCTGGGGTCGCGCCACAGTGCGTGCTCGAGGAAAAAGATATCCTTCTCCGTGACTTCGTTGTGTCCGTCCAGGTAGGCATGGGCCTGGAGCAGGGGAAGAGACTGCCGGTAGCGCCGGTCCGAGGCGACGATGTTCTTCTTGCCGAGCTCGCGCCGGATGTCGGCGATCGTCCGGTAGATATAGCCGGGAATCGGCACCGCGGCGGCCTCTCCCTGCATTTCGCGGAGCTCCTCGAGGCTGACGGTGGTCCGCTCCGTTTGCGCGACGGCTTCGAGCATTCTCAAGAAGCGGAAGTCTTCCTCGATGTATTTGACCACGAAGCGCAGCAGGAAGCGATCGTAGAGGGCCATGAGCTCGTCGTCTTCCGGCAGCTCGTTACTGGCGCCGAACAGAGTCAACAGGGGAACAGAGACAACCTGCTGGCCGTTATGGAAGAGACGCTCGTTGATGAGCGTGAGAATGGCGTTCAGGATGGATGAGTTTGCCTTGAAGATCTCGTCGAGGAAGGCGATGTGCGCCTCCGGGAGTTTGTGGGCGGTGACCCTGCGGTAGTCGTCCTGCTCCAGGGCCTTGAGGCTCACCGCCCCGAAGATCTCTTCCGGCGTGCTGAAGCGGGTCAGGAGCCATTGGAAGTAGCTCGCCCCGGCAATGCGGCGGCAGGTCTCGTCGGCGAGCATCGACTTTGCGGTGCCCGGCGGGCCGATGATGAGAACGTGCTGGGAAGAGAGCAGCGCGGAGAGCGCGCCGTCGATCAGATCGCCGCGCTCCAAGAACGTCTGCCTGAGCTCTTCGCGGATCTTTTTGAGCTTGTCCCGGGCTGCCATGCTTGTCTGATAACGTAGCAAATGAGTCCCGGAGAAACAACATAAAGGGAGGT
>MGSR01000041.1:0-2419 GCA_001798565.1 Deltaproteobacteria bacterium RIFCSPLOWO2_12_FULL_60_16 | reverse complement strand
AGGCCGGGCCACCGTTTCGGCCTTGATCGTGACGCTGTTCATTCTATTTCTTGTCCTGGCGCCGGCCTTGAGGCTGGCCGGATTTCTCGCCGAGGAGGCGATAGAATTCAGCAAGCTGGCGCGCTCCTTCGTGGAAGAGGACCGGGTCAAGGAATGGCAGGGAAGCCCCTGGGTCATGGAATTAGCCCGCCTTTGGGATTTGAGCTCTGCCCACCTCGAGTCCTTCAATATCGATCTGAAGAAAGTTACGTTGGAGGGGATACAAAAGACCTCGGGTTTGTTGGTCTCCCAGGCGACGGCAGTGGTGCAGAATGTCTTTACCCTGCCGCTGCATGTGATCATTTGGCTCTTTACCTTTTTCTTCTTCCTCAAGGACGGAAAGGAGCTGTGTGAAAGGGTGCGCTCGCTGTTGCCCATGAGCGAGGCGGACCAGGCGAGTCTCTTCGACAGGATCGTCAACGCGGTTTTCGCCGTGGTGCACGGCTCGATCATCACCGCGATGGTTCAGGGGCTGCTCGCCGGTCTCGGCTACTGGGCGCTGGGAGTCCCCTTCGCGCTGCTGCTGGGCGTGGCGACGAGCTTTACGGCGCTGTTCCCGATCGGCGGCGCGACCCTCGTCTGGCTGCCGGCCTGCGGCTACCTCTTTCTTCAGGGCGCCTACATGAAAGGCGCGATCCTCCTCATCTGGGGCATCGCCATCGTGAGCGGCATCGATAACGTTCTAAAGCCTCTGTTGATCGGCAATCGCCTGCGCCTCCCGGTCCTGTTTCTCTTCTTCAGCATCCTCGGCGGGCTCGCCGCCTTCGGCATTCTGGGCCTTATTCTTGGCCCGGTCATCTTCGCCCTTCTGGCCGCTCTGCTGGACCTCTACGTGAAGGAATACATGAAAGCGTAGATCGTTGAAGATGCGGGGCGGCGTATAGCCGATTCCGAGAAGGCCAAAGGCGTGGATCAGCAGATTATCGAGAGGCAGAGAAAGGCGATTGCCGAGCGCGGTCTCGATGCCCTGATCGCGATCTCTCCGGAGAACGTGACCTATACCACGGGAATGGTCGTTCCCTCGCAGTCGCTGATGCGCTGGCGGCACGCGATCGCGGTCGTAACCGCCGGCGGGCAGGTGAGCATGGTGGTAATCGACATGGAGGAGAGCGCGGTCAGGGCGCATGGCGGAGTGGAGCAGCTGAGGGTCTATCGCGAGTTCGTCGAAGAGCCGATGGACAAGCTCTGCGAGCTGCTGGCGAGCCTGAAGCTCGACGGGGCAAACCTGGGAATAGAGATGGAGTATCTCTCCGGCAAAGAGCTCGCAACGCTCCAGCGAAAACTGCCGCAGGCCTCCCTTGTGGCGGCGGATGAAATCTTCCACGGGCTGCGCCAGGTGAAGACCGGGGCGGAGCTTGCGCTGCTTCGCGCCCTGAGCAAGATCACGGACAAGGCGATCTGCGACGCGCTCAAGCGCGCCCGGCCGGGAATGAGCGAGATGGATCTGGCCGGACATCTGGTAAGCGGCATTTTCACCGGCGGGGCCGAGCACTTCAAGCTGATGATCATCGCCTCGGGCGAGAGGAGCCAGTTTCCCAACGTCGGCCCGTCGTCGCGCCTGCTTCAGAACGGGGACATTATCCGGATGGAGATATTCGGCGTCAGGAACGGCTACCACGCGGGCGTCTGCCGCACCGCGGTCGTAGGGAGCCCGACGCCGGAGCAGGAGAAGATCTGGGCGAACCTGATCGAGTGCAAGTATCTGGTCATGGAGCTGATCAAGCCCGGGGCGAGCTGCAAAGATGTGTATCAGAAGTTCCTGCAAAAATTCAGCGAGCTGGGCTTTGAGCCGATAAGTTTCGTCGGGCATGGGATAGGGCTGTTTCTCCACGAAGAGCCGTATCTGGGGCGCTACGGCGCCAGGACATTGGAAGAGGGGATGGTGCTCGCGATCGAGCCCCTGGTCTTCATCCCCGGTAGGATGGGACTGCAGAATAAGGACATGATCGCGGTGACCAAGGACGGCTGCGAGCTGCTCTCGGACTACACGCCGACGGACAAGCTGATCCGGGTGGGGTGAACAGGGTTCGCTCGGGGGTCTGGTTCGCTCCCCGAAAGCAATAGGGTCGCTCGGGAGGCTGCTTCGCCCGCCCAAAGCAATGGGCCAGTGGGTTCTTTGAACCGTTCACGTTCGATGCTTTGGGCTTGCTCAGCAAACTCCCTCGCTCGCAGAAAACTCAGCTTCGGACGGAACGGGAGCGATGGCGCGGCAGGCCGGGGGCGGATTGAGGGCGCGATGCATCAGTCGTGCAGTTCCAAGCGTATGCAACCGTGGAGCGTAACACAGGTGTATTGCATCGCGTCCGAAAGGCGCTTCCGGCCTGCGTGTTACCCGGAGTTGGGTGTATAGGCTGATACCAATGAAGATAACCCGTATCGA
>MGSR01000040.1 GCA_001798565.1 Deltaproteobacteria bacterium RIFCSPLOWO2_12_FULL_60_16 | reverse complement strand
GCCTTTCATCAGCTCGAGACAGGCCTCCAGCAAAAGTTTCTCGGTGAACGGATCCCCCACCTGAACCGTCGGCCGGCGCTTTTCCGATTCTTCGGAGAAGGACTCGGAGGCCATGGTCGCGCCGTGGATGCCGTCCCTGCCGGTCTTGGCGCCCACGTAGATCAGCGGGTTTCCAACCCCCTTGGCCACCCCTTTAAAGATATGTTTTTTCTCCGCGATCCCGAGCGTGAAGGCGTTCACCAGGATGTTGGCGTTGTAGCATTCGTCGAAGAGCAGCTCGCCGCCCACCGTAGGCACGCCCACGCAGTTGCCATAGCCGCCGATGCCGGCCACCACCCCGCCCAGCAGATAGGCCGTGCGCGGATGGTCGAAGCCGCCGAAGCGCAGCGAATTCAAAGAGGCGATGGGGCGCGCCCCCATGGTGAATATGTCCCTGAGAATCCCGCCCACTCCGGTCGCGGCTCCCTGGTAGGGCTCGATGAAGGAGGGATGATTGTGGCTCTCCATCTTAAAGGCCGCCACCAGCCCGTCGCCGATATTCACGATCCCGGCGTTTTCCCCGGGACCTTGCAGCACCGCCGGCCCCTCCGTGGGGAGCAGCTTGAGATGGATCTTCGAGCTCTTGTAGCTGCAGTGCTCCGACCACATCACCGAAAAGACGCCCAGCTCGGTGTAGTTCGGCTCTCGTCCCAGGATCTTGACGATCCTCTGGTACTCCTCCGCGCTCAGGCCATGGCTGGCGACGATGTCGGCGTTGACGGGCGGCTGAGGATACTGTTTGGCGCTCACCCGAGCCACGCCTTCTTCTCCTTTTTGTCGCAAGCGGCTATCACGGAGGAAAAGATCTTGAGCCCATCCTCGCTGCCCAGGATTTTCTCCCCGGCGTCCTCCGGGTGCGGCATGAGGCCGAAGACGTTCCTCGCTTCGTTGCAGATTCCGGCGATGTGATCCAGAGAGCCGTTGGGATTTGCCGCGGCAGAGCTCCTTCCCTTACCGTCCGCGTAGCGCACGAGGATCTGCCGGTTCTTGCGCAGCCGCTCCAGTGCGGCGGGATCCGCGTAATAGCACCCCTCGCCGTGCTTGACCGGCATCCTCAAGAGCTGTCCCTTCTTGCCGGAGCAGGTAAAGGGGCTGTCGGTCTCTTCCACGCGCAAGCAGACCTGCCGGCAGACGAACTGCAGAGAGCTATTGCGCACCAGCGCCCCGGGCAGCAGCCCCGCCTCGCAGAGGATCTGAAAGCCGTTGCAGATCCCCAGGACCAGCCCGCCTTTTTCCGCGAATTCCACGACCCCCTGCATGATCGGAGAGAAGCGGGCCATGGCGCCGCAGCGCAGGTAGTCGCCGTAGGAGAATCCTCCCGGCAGAACGATGCAGTCGAACTTCCCTTTGAGACGGTCTTTGTGCCAGAGAAACTCGGGCCTCTGCCCCAGGTTGCGCTTGAGACAGTCGTAGACGTCCTGCTCATCGCATGAACCCGGAAAGACGATCACGCCCCAGCGCATGTTCGTTACTCGTTATTCGTTACTGGTTATTCGTCAATCGGCTAAAGACTTTATGTTCCCGGCGTTTGCCTGCTGCCTACTGCCTGTTGCCTTGCGCCTATTCCTGGATCTCAAAGCGGTAATCCTCGATCACCGGATTGGCAAGCAGTTTGTCGCACATCTCGCGGATCCTCGCCTCAGCGGCCGGGCGCGACGGCGCGTCCAGAGAGATCTCGATATATTTCCCCACGCGCACATCCCGGACCTCCTGATAGCCCAGCGAATGGAGCGAGCGCTCCACCGCCTTCCCCTGAGGGTCCAGGACCCCTTCCTTCAAACAGACGAAAATCCTAATCCGCATGAGAATTCTTTCCGCTCGGGGGCTTACCTCTCTCGCCGAAAGCAATAGAGTCGCTCGGGAGGCTGCTTCGCCCGCCCAAAGCAATGGGTTCGCTCGGGACCTGACTTGCTCCCCGAAAGCAATAGGGGCCGCTCGGGGGCCTGCTTCGCGCGCCCAAAGCAATAGTTCGGTGGGCTCTTTGAACCTGCACGACTGGTGCTTTGGCCTTGCTCAGCAAGCCCCCTCGCTCTACGGGGCGACCGAGGGGAGCGCGAGTGAGGCTGCGGACGTAGAGACGAAAAGGTTCGGTTAAAGCACCGCTCCATCGGCCGCAGCCGACGGTTCGACTTTGCTCACCGCACTGAGCCTGTCGAAGTGGAGCGCGTTCCCCGAGGGAGCTATGGCATCGATATTGAGAGACGCCTCCGGCGGGACGCGCGCCTCCGAGCCGGTGTTGGCTTATGCGCATATAGGCCTTTTTCATCGGCCTGCTAATGAAAGACCCGGTTGAAGATCAGATCGACGTTCTTCAGATAATGTTGCAAATCCCAGATTTGCTCGATGTCGCGGCGCGAGAGATGTCGGCGGATCTCCGGATCCTGCGAGACACCGCGCTTCAAGTCACCGCCGTCCCTGGCCGCTTTCAGGGCGTGACGCTGCACCATCCGGTAGGCGGCATCGCGCGACAACCCCTTGTCGACCAGGCGCAGCAATACCCGCTCCGAGAAGATTACCCCGCCGCTCCTTTCCAGGTTGCGCCGCATGTTCTCCGGATAGACACAGAGCTCCCTCAGCACATAGGTCATCCGCCGGAGCATGAAATCGAGGACGATGGTGGCATCCGGGGCGATCACCCGCTCCACGGAAGAGTGGCTGATGTCCCGCTCGTGCCAGAGCGGGACGTTCTCGAGGGCCGCCAACGCGTAAGCGCGCATGAGCCGCGCCAGGCCGGAGACGTTTTCCGACAAGATCGGATTTCTCTTATGGGGCATCGCCGACGACCCTTTTTGCCCTCTGGTAAAAGGCTCTTCCGCCTCCCGGACCTCCGTCCTCTGCAGGTGGCGGATCTCGACGGCGAATTTCTCCAGCGAGCTGGCGATCACCGCCAGGGTGGCGAAAAAGAACGCGTGGCGATCGCGCTGAATGATCTGATTCGAGACCAGGGCCGGCTTGAGCCCGCTTTTTCTACAGACGTAGGCCTCCACTTTGGGCGACACTTGAGCGAAGGTGCCGACCGCCCCGGATATCTTTCCCACGCTGATCTCGCCGGCCGCCCCCTCCAGCCGGGCCAGGTGGCGCCTCATCTCCTCGTGCCAGAGGGCGAGCTTCAGGCCGAAGGTGATCGGCTCCGCATGCACCCCGTGGGTGCGGCCGATCATCGGGATCTTCTTGTACCTGAAGGCCTGCCGCCGGAGCACGCGCATGATCTCGCGCACATCTTCGATCAGCAGGGACGCGGCCTCCTTGAGCTGCAGGGCGAGCGCCGTATCCATGACGTCGGAGGAGGTCATTCCCACATGGAGAAAGCGCGCGTCGTCGCCCACGAACTCCGCCACCGAGCTCAAAAAAGCGATCGTCTCGTGGCGCACTTCCTTTTCGATCTGCCGGATGCGGGCCAGCTTGAAGCGGGCCTTTTTTTTAATCCGGGCGACCGCCGCCTTCGGGACCTTGCCCAGCTGCGCCAGCGCCTCCGCCGCCAGGATCTCCACCTCGAGCCACTTTTGGAACTGGTTTTGCTCGGACCAGATCCGACCCATCTCAGGACGCGTGTAACGGTCAATCATATTCGTGCTTCGAAGCAGACCGCTGGACGTTTAAGGGTTCAAAAGTTGCAGCGTCCCCGTTATCTTTTCAACCTTATATTCCCTTTAACCCTTCAACCCTTTAACCTTTGAACTTTCGTTGGTGTGTCCGAATCCGCCGTCCTGCCGCTGCGACGGGGGCAGCTCGTCCACCTCCTGCCATCGGGCCTTGCATACCCGCTGCACCACCATCTGGGCCACCCGCTCTCCGCGATGGATCACGACGGCCTCCTGCCCCAGGTTGATGGCGAGCAGCTGGATCTCGCCCCGGTAATCTGAATCGATCGTACCGGGGGTGTTGAGCAAGGTGATCCCGGCTTTGAGGGCGAGGCCGCTGCGGGGCCGTATCTGGGCCTCAAAGCCGGGGGGCAAGGCCACGGCGATACCGGTCGGTATCAGGGCGCGCCCGAGCGGCGTGAGGACCAGCTCTTTTTCCAGATCCGCGGTAAGATCCATCCCCGCGGATCCCGCGGTCATATAGGCCGGCAACGGAAGATCTTCGCTTTGGCGCAGCCGCCGTATCTGAATTTGAACTTCTTCCACGGAAACCAAACCTACATCCCTCATCCTTCATACTTTAAATCGATAGGCTCAGCTCCAGCTTCTTCTTTTCGACGTCCCCCAGCAGGGTAAGCGCCATCCCTTCCGGCCTCAGGATGGCGCCGGCCAGCTCGATGAGATCGGCGCGGGAGACCGAACGGATTTTCCGTGAGATCTCCTCCACGGTGACCGCCTTGCTGAAGTAGATCTCGTTCTTGGCGATATGACTCATCCAGGCGTCCGACGTCTCGAGTCCGAGGATCATGCCTCCGATCAACTGGTTCTTGGTGCGCTCGATCTCCTCTTCGCCGATCTCCCCGGCGGCGAGCCGCCCCATCTCCTTGAGAACCAGCTCCACGACTTCCTCCACCCAATCGATGCTGGTGCCCGCGTAGACCCCCAGATAACCCACGTCCTTATACGAAGAGAGAAAAGAGTATACCGAGTAGGCCTTGCCCCGCTTCTCGCGGATCTCCTGAAACAGCCGCGAGCTCATCCCGCCCCCGAGGATGGTGTTCAGGATATAGGCGGCATAGCGCATCGGGTGGGACTGGTGGATGCCGGCGACACCCAGACAGAAGTGGACCTGTTCCAACGACTTGGAATGCTGGAAGATGCCGCTCTGGAGCGCGGGGGCATCCTCTTTGAATTTTGAATTGTTAATTTTTAATTTTGAATTCTCGACGGCCCCAAGCCTCTTTTCCATCTCGCGGACCAGATCCTCATGCTGGAGATGGCCCGCTGCGGCCACCAGGACTCGTCCCGGGAGGTAGCGCTCCTGGACAAACTCGAGAAAGTCCTCGCGGCGGAAATTGCGCACGGTAGCGACCTCGCCGCAAATCGGCCTGCCCAGCGGGTGGTCCCGGAAGAAGTCGAGACTGAAGAGGTCGTGCACGTAATCGTCGGGGGTGTCTTCGGCCTGGGAGATCTCCTGCAGGATCACCGACCGCTCCCGCTCGATCTCCTCGCGGTCGAAGATCGAATGGAGAAAGATATCGGTCAGAAGATCGATCGCCAGCGGGAGGTTCTCGTCCAGCACCTTGCCGTAGTAGCAGGTGTACTCCTTCGCGGTGAAGGCATTGAGCACGCCCCCGACCGCGTCCATCTCCTCGGCGATGCGCGCGGCGCTGCGCCTTTCCGTCCCTTTGAACAGCAGGTGCTCGACAAAATGGGAAATCCCGTTCTGGTGGCGTGATTCGTGGCGGGAGCCGTTCTCCACCCAGATGCCCAGGCTGGCGGAACGGGTGTTCGGCATCTCTTCCGAGAGAATGCGAATACCGTTGTCCAGGACGGTCTTATTAAACATGGAGAGGAAGAGACGTTTTACTGCTCCTCGGGCGACGGTTCCCCGTGACGGCCTCCGGGGTTGCGGGAACGTTGGCCCTTCCCGCTTTCCGCAAGCGCCTCTTTTCGGCTGAGCCTGATCTTTCCCTGTTTATCGATCTCCAAGACCTTGACCATCACCTCATCGCCCTCTTTGAGCACGTCGGTCACCCGGTTCACGCGCTCGGGGGCCAGCTGGGAGATATGGACCAGCCCGTCGGTGCCCGGCAGGATCTCGACGAAGGCGCCGAAGTCCATGATCTTCCTCACGGTCCCTTTGTAGATCTTGCCGATCTCCGCCTCGGCGGTAATCCTCTGGACCATCTCCACGGCCCTGCGCGTGGCCGCCTCGTCGCTCGACGCGATCATCACGGTGCCGTCGTCTTCCACGTCCATCTTGACGCCGGTCTCTTCGACGATGCCGCGAATGACCTTTCCGCCCGGGCCGATGACCTCGCGAATCTTTTCCGGCCTGATCTTGAGCGTGATGATCCTCGGCGCGTGGCCCGAGATCTCCGTGCGGTGCTCCGAGATGGTTTTGTTCATGACATCGAGGATTCCCATCCGCCCCTCCCTCGCCTGATAGAGGGCCTCGCGCATGATCTCCCGGCTCACGCCGCTGACCTTGATATCCATTTGCAGGGCCGTGACCCCCTCACGGGTGCCCGCCACCTTGAAATCCATGTCGCCGAGATGATCTTCGTCGCCCAGGATATCGGAGAGGACGCGGACTTCGTTTCCTTCCTTGATCAAGCCCATGGCGATGCCCGCCACCGGCGCGCTGATCGGCACGCCGGCGTCCATCAGAGACAGAGAGCCCCCGCAGACGGTTGCCATGGAGGTGGAGCCGTTGGACTCCAGGACCTCGGAAACGATTCGAAGGGTGTAGGGGAAATTTTCCTCTTTCGGAAGGACCGGAAGCAGCGCCCGCTCGGCCAGCGCGCCATGGCCGATATCTCTCCGGCTCGGGCCGCGCAGAAACTTGACCTCGCCGACGCTGAAGGGAGGAAAGTTGTAATGGAGCATGAATTTCTTGTAATGCTCGCCGATCAGGGCATCGATCTTTTGCTCGTCCGAGGTGGTCCCCAGAGTCGTCACCACCAAGGCCTGCGTCTCTCCCCGCGTAAACAGGGCCGATCCGTGGGTGCGGGGCAGGATCTCGACCTCGCAGGTGATCGGGCGGACGTCTTTCAGCCCTCTGCCGTCGATCCGGCGGCGCTCCTTGACGATCTGCTGGCGGAAGCAATCCTTCTTGAGCTCGTCGAAAACCGCCTTGATCTCCCTTTCCTTCTCCGGGTGCCCCTGAAGGGCCTGCCCGAGAACGTCGGCCTTGACCTCGTCCAGCCGCTTGTACCGCTCGAGCTTTTCCGCGATGGAAATCGCGTCGAGAATTTTTTTGCGGGCCAGCCCGTCCACCAGCTGCGCCACGCCGCGGTCGCGCTCGACGACCGGGACGGGCCGCTTGCCCTTGCCCAGCTCCCGCTTGATCTCCGCTTGATAGGCCATGAGCGGCTGGATCGCCTCGTGGCCCAGGAACAGGGCTTCGAGAATCATGTCCTCCGGCACCATCCCGGCCCCGCCCTCCACCATCACGAGGGCGTCCCGGCTGCCGGAGAGAAAAATATCGACGTCGCTGCCCTCGAGCTGGCCCTGGGTCGGATTGACCACCCATTGCCCCTGGACCCTGCCGATCCTGACGCCGGCGAGCGGCCCCTTAAACGGGATGTCGGAGACCTCAAGGGCGACCGACGTCGCCAGCATCGCGACGACATCCGGGTCGTTTTCCCTGTCCGCCGAAAGGACCGTGGCGATGACCTGGGTCTCGCACCTCAACCCGTCGGCAAAAAGCGGCCGGATCGATCTATCGATCAGCCGGCAGGTGAGAATCTCCTTTTCGGACGGACGGCCCTCGCGCTTGAAGAAGCCGCCGGGGATTTTCCCCGCCGCGAAGGTCTTCTCCTGATAATCGACCGTCAAGGGGAAAAAATCCGTATCCCGCTTGGCCTCTCTGTCCGCCACCGCGGTCGCCAGGACCACGGTCTCGCCGTAGCGGACCAGGGCGGCGCCGTCGGCCTGCTTCGCCATCCGGCCCACCTCTATGGATAGAGGACGACCGTAATAATCAACCTCGATCTTCTTTATCATATGCAGATCCCTTCAGAGAGGGATGTCACGGAAAAATTAGGGAAGGGGACTTTCAGCCGGCGACCACTACTTCCTGATGCCCAACCGTTGGATCAGGCTTTGGTATCTCGGGTAATCGTTCTTCTTGAGATAATCCAGAAGCCTCCTTCTCTGCCCTACCAGCATGAGGAGGCCGCGGCGGGAGTGGTGGTCCTTGACGTGAACCTTGAAGTGCTCCGTGAGGTGGTCGATGCGCTGGCTGAGCAGCGCAACCTGGACCTCAGGCGAGCCCGTATCGGTCTGATGGAGTCTGAACTGCCCAATAACCTCTTTCCTGTTCTCCTGAGCAATCCCCATGTATCCTCCGTTCGTCTTCTCTCTTTCCTTTTTTTAGTTAATTAATTTTTAGCACAACGCGTTTTCCTTGTAAAGCCGCCCTGCTAATATATCTTCGCCCGCTTAAGCGCTCAATCCTTCCGCCCCTTTTGAGACGCCGAGAGATAAGCGTCCACGACGATCCAGATGTAAAGGACCGCAGCCATGAAGAGGCAGGCGAACAGGCGCAGGCCGTTGACGCCGAGACGGACGAGGTTTTCGCGCGCCCAACTGAACAACGTCTCGCCCTCGGACAGCAGATGGGCTTCCATGACGGTAAAGGTTTGAAGGAGGAAAAAGCCGAAGAAGACCGTGACCGCCAGGATCACCAGACCGCGATCGTATCTGCCGGCGTAGGCCTGGCCGAGCCCGGGGATGAACACCGTGAGGATAGCCGCGAGCCAGGCGCTTTTGCCCTTCTCACCCGTCATGAGGCCTCCTACTATGGAAGGGGGTAGGCGGTGTTGTCAAGGGGATAGAGGCCTTGACAATCCGCTTGTTACAGAACTATAGTCCGCCCCGTTTATAAGTATTCGATTTGAGATTTATTCTCTATCGCCGCCAAGAGGAGATCTCTTTTTGAAGCACGTCCGAAAAGGCGCCCCTTTTCTTCTTCCTCTGGTCATCCTCCTGGCCGCAATTTATTTCCTTGCTCCCATCTCCTCAGAGCCTTCCTCCGTCACCGAGATCGACGCCCTGGCTCCTGTTGAGATAGTAGCCGATGGGTTCAAAGAGCCTACCGGGGTCGCCGTAGATTCCAGTGGAGCTGTCTTCGTCTCAGACCGCAAGGCCGGGGAGGTCTTAAAGATCACCGGCAGCGAGGTCGTCCCTTTCATCACCGATCTTAAGCGGCCCGTCGGTCTGGCCTTTGACGGCCAGGGCAGGCTCCTGA
>MGSR01000039.1:1253-8814 GCA_001798565.1 Deltaproteobacteria bacterium RIFCSPLOWO2_12_FULL_60_16 | reverse complement strand
TGCGCCAGCGCGGTCAGCTACAGGTCGTCGATAGCCCTGAGCGGGCCGATGCCGTACTGACCGGAGTGGTCCGTTCTTTCGACAGCCGGGTGGTGGCGGTGAACCGGGAGGATGAGGTGCTGCAGTTTGAGATGGCGCTGGTCGTTGACATGAACCTCAGGCGACGCTCCCCGGATGAGCTCCTGTGGCGCACCCAAGGAGCCCGGTTGGCCGAGGTGCACAGCGGCTCGCGAGGCGCCGTGGTGACCAGCTCGTCCGGCTTTAAGAGCGGGACTTTGAATCCGGGGGATGTTCGCCGTATGACCGATATCCAGCTTACAGAGACCCTCAAGCAGGAAGCCAGAGAACGGCTGGTGGAGAAGTTTTCGCGGGAGCTGCATCAACGGCTCATGGAACTATTTTAATGACGGGCCAATTAACTTCGCCTAGCTTCGTTTATCGCCCCTCGCTCTCCCTGCGGCGTACAAGAACAGTACGCCTCAGTCGACTCGAGGCTCGCGCCTCGCTATGCTCGTTACTTGGCCCGTCAAACGGAACGAAGTTTGGTTCCGAGGAGCGGAAAGAACTAGGAGGCGGATGCTAAACGGTGGGCGCTGCGCGCCAAGCGGGACAGCCAGCGTGAGGCAGTGTTGGATTTCAGGATTCCCCGGCTCACCGCCTTGCCCAGGGCGCGGTCGACGTCTTTCAGTTGAGCGGAGATGCCTGCACGATCCTTGAGCTCGATGGCCTTTCTGGCTTTTTTGATGAGAGTCCTGATGCGGGATTTAGCCTCCTGATTTCTCACTCTCTTTTTTAAGCTCTGCTGGTGCCTTTTGATTACCGATGGATGAACAGCCAAGGGCTACCTCCGTGTGATTAGTGCTTACTGCTTACCATTTGCCAGTTGAGGAGTCAATGCGATGGAAGAGGTTGGGAGAATTACCAGGGCGGCGGGCGTGGTCGGGTTTTTCACCCTCCTCAGCCGGCTCACCGGACTGCTACGCGACATGGTGGTCGGCTACCTCTTCGGAGCCCAGGGGGTGGCGGATGCCTTTTTTGTCGCTTTCAGGATCCCTAACCTGCTGCGCCGTCTGACCGCGGAGGGCGCGCTCACAGCGGGTTTTATCCCGATCTTCACGGACTATCTGACCAACCGGGGAAAAGACGAAGCCATGCGGATCGCCCGCATCGTTTTTACCTTTGCCGGGTTGTTCTTGGGGCTGCTCACCCTTCTCGGGATTTTCTTTGCCGCGCCCCTCACCGAGCTGTTTGCGCCGGGGTTCAGGGCCGACGGGGAGAAATTCGCGCTCACGGTTTTCCTTACCCGGCTGATGTTCCCGTACGTATTTTTTGTCAGCCTGGTCGCCCTGGCGATGGGGGTGCTGAACTCGTTGCGCCATTTCATGGCCCCGGCTTTGTCTCCGGTCCTGCTCAACCTCTCGATCGTTCTGTGCGCGCTTCTCTTCGCTCCTTTTCTGGACCGGCCGGTGATCGCCCTTGGATACGGGGTTGTGATCGGCGGCGCGACGCAGCTCCTTCTCCAGATACCCTACCTGTCGCGCCAAGGATTCACCTACGCCCCGGATTATCACTTCACGGATCCGGCTCTCAAGCGCCTGCTCCTGCTCATGGGGCCGATGCTCTTCGGCGCGGCGGTCTATCAGATCAATGTCTTGGTGAGCACGATTCTGGCCTCCCTGCTGCCCGAGGGAAGCGTCTCCTACCTCTATTATGCGGACCGGCTGCTGCAATTTCCGCTCGGGATCTTTGCCGTGGCCTTGGGGACCGCGGCGCTGCCGAGTTTCTCCTCGCTGGTGGCCCGGAAAGAAATTGCCGAGTTGAAGGCGGGTCTGTCCTATTCGCTGAGGCTGGTCAACTTCATCTCCCTTCCGGCCACGCTCGGACTGATGGTGGTCTCGGTGCCGGTTTTTTCTCTGCTATTTCAGCGGGGCGCGTTTGATGCCGCGGCCACGCTCGGCACGGCCCGGGCGCTGATCTATTTTTCTTTGGGGTTGTGGGGAGTCTCCGGCACCAGGCTGGTGGTGCCCGTGTTTTACGCCATGGAAGATACCCGGACGCCGGTATGGGTCGCCTCCTGGTCGTTCGCGCTGAATTTTGTTTGCAGCCTGGCGCTGATGGGAGAGATATCGAGCGGTTCGGATCCCAACCTGCTAACCCGCATGATCGCAACCGCCTCCGGAGGCATCGCTATTTTCTCGCTGTCCCACGGCGGACTCGCCCTGGCCACTGCCATCTCGGCGACTTTTAATTTTCTGGCGTTGCTTTGGATTCTGCGTCGTCGTTTGCGGCCGTTTCCTTTGACGGATTTCTTTTTCTCATTCCGGCACAATCTTTTCAATGCTCTGCTGATGGCGCTTCCGCTCCTTCTTATCGCTCGCAGCGTCGACTGGGTCGGCGCGGAGAGGAGCCTGTGGTGGCATGGCGCGATTTTCCTTTCGCTGCTTGGACTTGGCACTGTGCTTTATCTCGCCTTGAGTCGTCTCCTGCGCAGCCCGGAGTGGCCGGTGGTGCGCGAAATCGGGCTCAAAATCAGCGGGCGTCTTTTAAAAATATTTGTCTAACTATTTGATATAACGTCGTATTTCATGCTGAGAATTTAGGCGATTCGCTCGCGTTAGCGATTTTCAGCCTTGTACTTTGAGCCCTGGGCGACTTATCAACAACTTATAAACAGTTTTTGTGAATTGGGGCCCTCTCTTGGCCGAGAAGAGCAGCGGGCCGCGGGAGTATCTTTCGCGGGTTTTTCCGGTCTGAGACTTTTTTGCAAGCTTGTCGCGGATCGAGGCGGGCAATCGGGGCGCTTAGAAATGTTTTTGGGGTTCTGATAGAATTCCGTTACCAGAAGGTGCGCAGTTGAAAAGTCCCGGTTTCGTTTTTTATAGAATCATCCTTTTGAGCTTTGCCGTTGTTTTCTTTTTTGGGCTGGCCGGTATGCTCGGGCTGGTTTACTACTACGGCCACGACCTGCCCCGTCGTTTGGATTTGACGAACTATCAGCCGCCGGTGGTCAGCACGGTTTATGACGTGCGCGGCCGGCCGATCGGAGAGTTCTACCATCAAAGAAGAATCGTCGTTCCGCTGGATCGGGTTCCGTCTCACGTGATCCAGGCCTTCCTTGCCGCCGAGGACGCGCGCTTCTTTACGCACAAGGGAGTGGACGGGTTCGCCATCCTGCGCGCCTTTTTCGCCAACTTGAGGAAAGGCGGAGTGCGCGAAGGAGGCAGCACCCTCACGCAGCAGCTCGTGCGCGGCTTCTTTCTCACACCGGAAAGGACCCTCAGGCGCAAGATCCGGGAGGCCATTTTGGCCTACCGGGTCGAGACGAACCATACCAAGGAGGAGATTCTCCACCTCTATCTCAATCAGGTCTATTTCGGCCACGGCAATTACGGCATAGAGGCGGCCAGCCGGGACTATTTCGCCAAGGGGGTGGAGAGCCTAAGCGTGGCCGAGGCGGCGTTGCTCGCGGGGCTGCCGCGCTCGCCGAGCCGGAGCTCTCCCTACCGGGATTTTTTTTCCGCGACCGAGAGGCAGCGCTACGTTCTGAAACGAATGCTGGAGGAGAAGTTTCTTGCCGAGGCGGCGTATCAAGAGGCCCTCCATGTTCCGATCCGGCTGACGCCGGCCCCCATGCTCAACTCCCAGATCGCCCCCCACTTCGTGGAATATATCCGTCAAACGATCGGGGAGCGCTACGGCTTTGATCCCCTTCTGCAGGGGGGGCTTCAGATCTACACATCGCTGGATGCGTCGCTGCAGTTGGCCGCGCAGAAGGCGGTGCGGGACGGATTGGACGAGGTCCGCCTGAGGCTCAGGAAAAAGACCGGCTCCGCCGACCCCGCCAAGGGAGAAGTGGAGGGGGCGCTTCTGGCGCTGGATCCGCGCACCGGCGCCGTGCGCGCCCTGGTGGGAGGGTACGATTTCTCGTTGAGCGAGTATAATCGCGCCGTGCAGGCAAAACGACAGCCGGGAAGCGCCTTTAAACCGATTATCTATTCAGCCGCCCTGGAGAGCGGCCTGTCGGAGTTGTCCGTAATCCGGGACGGTCCGCTCAACTACCGCATGGCGCCGGGGAAATACTGGCGCCCGCAGAATTACCAAAATCGGTTCTTCGGGCCGGTTACGCTGCGCAGCGCCCTGGCCCATTCCCTGAACAGCGTGGCGGTTCGTCTGGTGGGGCGCCTGGGAGTGGAGCGGGTCATAAGGCAGGCCCGCAAGCTGGGGATAGAGTCTCCTATGGAAAAGAATCTCTCTCTGTCTCTGGGCTCTTCGTCCCTGTCGCTCCTCGAGCTCGTGCGCGCTTATGCCGTCTTTGCCAACGGCGGTCAGCTTGTCGAACCGCTGTTTGTCACCAGGGTTACGGACCGGAACGGGAAATTGTTGGAGGAAAACGGCCCCGAGACGAAGCAGGTGATCTCGCCGGAGATATCCTACGTGATCACGGACATGTTGAAAAACGTGGTCCAGAGCGGCACCGGGAGAGCGGTGGCGAAGCTCGGGCGTCACGTCGCCGGCAAGACCGGGACGACCAGTGAGTTCCGTGACGGCTGGTTCATCGGTTATACCCCGGCTCTCATCGCCGGGGTCTGGGTCGGCTACGACGACCATCGTCCGGTGGGAGATCGGGAGACCGGGGCAAGGACCGCGTTGCCGATCTGGCTTGGCTTCATGACCGAGGCCGGCCGGGAATCCGGATCGGAAGACTTTCTTGTCCCTGAGGGGATCGACTGGTTGGAGGTCAATTTCAAGGAGGCCGGTTACCCGGTTCCCGTCTTCGAGAACTCCCTGCGGGCGAGGATTCCGATCGTCAGCGGATCGAAGACAGCTCCGCCCCCGCGGGCGAAAGCCGAAGCAGATGACGGCGACCTTTCATCGGAAGAAGCAGACCCGGAATAGCAGTCTTCGGAATCTGCGACTTTGGTCCCGGAGCTGTGAATCCGCTTTTCCTCATTTCCCCTTGAAAGTGGGGGATACTTGTGCAATAAAAAATGTGTTCTCAGCAATGGGTCTTTGATGCGCGAAAGGAGGTGAATCAAGATGGGAAAGAGAATCGTTTTGTGGTCGGGTGTAGCCCTCTTTACTTTGACACTAGCCGTAGCCGGTTGTGGCAAGAAGGAAGAACCAGCTCCTCCTCCAGCTCCGGCACCGGCGGCACCGGCGGCCCCGGCGGGCGGCGCGCCCGGTGAGACCGGCGCGATGGCCCCTGCTCCAGCGGGAGGCGCGGCGGCTCCGGCAGCCCCGGCGGAAGCCAAGCCAGCGGAGAAGAAAGCAGAGGCAAAAACCAAGTAAGGTCGTAACAGCCTTATTCTGGTTGAGGCAACCCGAAAAGGGGAAGGATTTCCAACCTTCCCCTTTTTTTGCAACTAAACCGGGAAATTGTTCTCGCAAGCCAACGACGGCGGCGCCATGGGCAGGGATCCCTTCATGACCTTTACCGAGCACCTGGAGGAGCTGCGCTGGTGCCTCATCAAGTCCTTGGCGGCGGTCGTGTCGGCCTTTCTCTTGTGTTTCCAGTTTTCCGACCGGATTGTCGCGTTTATGATCGCGCCGCTGATGGGGACCCTGCAGCCGGGGCAGGGATTGATCGGCACCGGGGTGGCCGAGGCGTTTTTCTTCGAGATGAAGGTCGCCCTGGTGGCGGGGGCCTTTGTCGCGAGCCCGGTTATTTTTTATCAGCTCTGGCGCTTCATCGCGCCGGGACTACAGGATCGTGAGAAGAGACTCGTGATTCCCTTTGTGCTGTTTACGTCTCTTTTCTTTCTCGGAGGGGCCTACTTTTGTTACCGGGCGGTTTTGCCGGTCGCCTTTCTCTACTTCATCGACCAGTACCGCTCCCTGGCGGTCTCTCCGGAGATTCGGATCGGCGAGTACTTTACCTTCTTTTCGCGTATGATCCTGGCTTTTGGCGTCACCTTCGAGCTGCCGCTTTTTACTTTTTTTCTGGTCCGGCTGGGATTGTGGAATTACCGCAGCATGTGGCGAACCTTTCGCTACGCGATTATCGCCATCTTCATCGTCGCGGCGATTCTAACGCCGGGCCCCGATATCGCCTCCCAGATTCTCCTGGCGATCCCCTTGACGCTGCTCTATCTGTTGAGTATTGGGGTAGCTTATCTCTGGCGCAAAACGTAATGAGCATGACATCTTGAGAGAAAGGAAGCGCAACGCGTGATGATCTTATTTGTCATAGTGATCAGCTTTTGTTCCCTGTTGTTCGCGGTCTACCTGGCCCGCTATGTCTTGCGCAAGGACACCGGCACCCAGAAGATGCAGGAGATATCCAATGCCATCAAGGAGGGCGCGGAGGCTTTTTTAGCGCGGCAGAACCGGACGATCCTTCTGCTGGCCGCGCTGCTGGCGGCGCTGATCTTCGTGCTTTACGGTTTCGTGCGCAAGCCCAATCCGGCCGATCCCGCGCCTCCCCTGGAGCTCGCCTTTTGGACGACCCTGTCCTTTGTGTTGGGAGCCCTGTGCTCGGTGATCGCCGGTTATGTCGGCATGTGGGTGTCGATCCGCGCCAACATCCGCACGGCCTCGGCCGTGCGCACGAGTCTCAACGAGGGCCTGCGCATCGCGCTGCGCGGCGGCGCGGTTTCAGGACTGTTCGTTGTCGCCATGAGTCTCCTGGGAGTGGGCGGGCTCTATGCCCTGCTGCAGGCGATGGGCCATGACCCGCAGAAGATCCCTTTTACCATCGTCGGTTACGGCTTCGGCGCCTCCTTTGTCGCCCTCTTCGCCCAGCTCGGAGGAGGGATCTATACCAAGGCGGCGGACGTGGGCGCCGACCTGGTCGGGAAAGTGGAGGCCGGGATTCCCGAAGACGACCCGCGCAACCCGGCGGTCATCGCCGATCTCGTCGGCGACAATGTCGGAGACTGCGCGGGCCGCGGCGCCGACCTGTTCGAGTCGACGGCTGCGGAAAATATCGGCGCCATGATCCTCGGTGTCGGTCTCTTTCCCTATTTCGGCCTTCAGGGGGTGCTCTTTCCGCTGGTCGCGCGCGCCTTCGGGCTGATCGCCTCGATCGTCGGGATCGTGATCGTCAGGACCGACGAGAAGGGCGATCCGATGGCCGCGCTCAACCGGGGCTATTATGTGGCCAGCATCCTCGCCATCGCCGGCTTTTTCGTCGCCAGCAAGTGGCTGCTGGCGGTCGATGCCGCGGCTCACCCCGAGGCCGCTTCGGCCTGGCTCTATTTTTTCTTCTGCGGGGTCATCGGCATCGTCATGGCCCAGGCCTTTGTGTACATCACGCAGTACTACACCGAATATAAATACCGTCCGGTAAGATCGATAGCCGAGGCCTCTCAAACCGGTCCCGCGACCAACATCATCGCTGGCATCGCCGTGGGGCTGGAATGCACCGCCGTTCCGGTGATCGTGATCTCGGCGGCGATCATCGGCTCCTACTACCTCGGCAACATGAGCGGCGTTCCCCACGCCGGTCTCTTCGGCACCGCGGTCGCCACCATGGGAATGTTGGGCACCGCCGCCTATATCCTGGCGATGGATACCTTCGGCCCGATCACGGACAACGCCGGCGGCATCGTCGAGATGAGCC
>MGSR01000039.1:443-1205 GCA_001798565.1 Deltaproteobacteria bacterium RIFCSPLOWO2_12_FULL_60_16 | reverse complement strand
GGCGCTTACTAAAGGTTACGCGATCGGCTCCGCGGCCCTGGCTGCCTTTCTGCTCTTTTCCGCGTATCTGGACGAAGTGGCCCATTACGGCCTCAAGCTGGAGTCCGTGAACATCGCCAGGCCCGAGGTGTTCGTCGGCGGCCTTCTGGGGGCGATGCTGGTTTTTCTCTTCTCCGCGCTGGCGATCCGCGCGGTAGGAAAAGCGGCGTTCTACGTTATCAACGAGGTCCGAAGGCAGTTCCGGGAAAACCCCGGTATCCTCAAGGGCACGTCCAAACCGAATTACGCTCGCTGTGTGGACATCGTTACAGTGGGAGCTTTGAAAGAGATGATTCTCCCGGGTCTCATAGCTGTAGGGATGCCGGTCGCCGTCGGCATCATATTCCGCCTCTTTGGCGTCGGGGCGGAGGCGGTGGCGGCTTTCTTGATGGTCGGGACTATCGCCGGGATTCTGGTCGCCACCTTCTTTAACAACGGCGGCGGCGCCTGGGACAACGCCAAGAAGTTCATCGAGAGCGGGCAATACGGCGGCAAAGGGTCTGATGCGCACAAGGCGGCGGTGGTGGGAGATACGGTCGGCGATCCCTTCAAGGATACCGCGGGCCCGAGCCTGCACGTGCTGATCAAGCTGTTGAGCACGATCACGCTGGTTTTGGCGCCGCTGTTTGTCTAGGGGCCGAGCGGTTGCGGCGAGAGCGGGTGGTCGAGTAGAATCAAAATCGCTGCGAGCAAATTTCTAAGGAGGTGTCCAATGTCAACGAC
>MGSR01000039.1:0-421 GCA_001798565.1 Deltaproteobacteria bacterium RIFCSPLOWO2_12_FULL_60_16 | reverse complement strand
GAAGTGCTGGTTTCTTCCGATTCCCATGTCATGGAGCCGGCCAGCATACTCCAGGAGCGTGTGGCGGCGGCCTTTCGTGATCGCGCCCCGCTCTTCCCGCAGCTCAAAGTAGGGGAGAGTTTTCAGACCCATCCGGGGGGCAGCGATCCGAGCTGTAGAGTGAAGGAGATGGAGACCGACGGCGTCAGCGCCGAAGTGCTTTACCCGACCTATCTCTTGCCTCACTTCGCCATGGACGACGGCAAGCTGCAAGAGGCCTGCTTCCGCGCCTACAACGACTGGCTAATCGAGTACTGCCAGATTGCCCCGAGGCGCCTGATCGGAATCGCGGCGATCTCGGTCTACGACATCGACGGGGCGGTCAAGGAGCTGGGACGCTGCCGGAAAGCGGGGCTGAAAGGATCGATTATCTGGCAGGCGC
>MGSR01000038.1:1806-15095 GCA_001798565.1 Deltaproteobacteria bacterium RIFCSPLOWO2_12_FULL_60_16 | reverse complement strand
GAAAAGATCATTCCGGAGATCGACAGAGAGGTCTACAGCAAGGCCCAATATGGCAAGAAGCAGACGCTGGGCCGGAATCCTGCACTGCTGGTCGTGGATGTCGTCACCTCGTTCACGGGCAGCAAGCCGCAGGATACCTTGTCTGCGATTGACGAGTTTCAGACCAGCTGCGGCGAGCAGGGCTGGCAGGCCCTGCCCCACATCAAAAGGCTCATCGACGCCTGCCGCGCGGCGCAGATACCGGTCATCTACACCAAAGGGGATCCCGAATATAAGGTCAGCTGCGGCGGCTCGACCAAGAGCCAGCTCGGCATCAGCGAAGCGGCGGTGCGGGCCATCTTCAATGAGGGAATCCCCGAGCTGATCGCGCCCAAGGAGGAGGATTTCGTCATCCGGAAGACCAAGGCGAGCGCCTTCTTTATGACTCCCCTGCCGATCTTTCTCAACAACCACGGCGTCGATTCCCTCATCATCTGCGGCACGACCACTTGCGGCTGCGTGCGCGCCAGCGTGGTCGATTCCTTCTCCTACGGCTACCCGACTTTCGTGGTGGAGGAGTGCTGCTTCGACCGCTCCAACTTCTCGCACCTGGTCAACCTCTACGAGATGAATCAGAAATACGCGGACGTGCTGACGTTGGCAGAGACATCGGGGTTGATCGACAAGCTGCGAGGGTTGCGAACGGCTACGCGCAAGGTTTCTTAGCTAAAAACGGCTAACCCTACGCGGTCCAGGAGGGCGGGCCATGCCGGAGCTGCGCCAGAACATCATCACACGCCACTGGGTGATCATCGCCACCGAAAGGGCGCGCCGGCCCGACGACTTCAGCCGCAAGGAGCAGCGCGCCTCGCTTCCCAGTCACGTGCCCACCTGCCCCTTCTGTCCCGGCAACGAGGAGAAGACACCGGCGGAGACCCTCAGGCTTCCAGGCCAGGGGACATGGCGCGTGCGGGTCTTCCCGAACAGGTTTCCCGCCCTCGCGCCGACCGGCGCGATCGTGCGCACGCACGCCGGCATCAAGCGCTCGATGACCGGCGTAGGCATTCACGAGGTCATTGTCGAGACTCCCGACCATGGGCAGACCCTCGCGACGATGAGCAACGAAGAAGTGGAGCGGGTGGTCGAGGCCTACTTGCAGAGACACGGGGCCGCGCTTTCCGCGCCGGCCGTCGAGCACGTGACGATCTTCAAAAACCACGGCGCGGCGGCCGGTACTTCCCTGGAGCACCCCCACTCACAGCTCATCGCCACGCCGATCATCCCCAGCGAGGTGCGCGAGCGGCTCGAAGGCGCGCTGCAATTTTACGACGACAATGGACGCTGCATCTTCTGCTTCACGCTGGAGCAGGAGGCTTTGGACGGGGTGAGAGTCGTTGAGGAAAATCCTCACTTCATCGCCTTCGTGCCCTACGCCGCCCTCTCACCCTACCACCTGTGGATTTTTCCCAAGCGCCACTGCGCCTCCTTTGGCTGTATCGGCGAGGCGGAAAAGAGCGCGCTGGCGCAGATCCTGCGGCGTCTCCTGGCCAGACTGGACAGGGGCCTCAACAACCCCAACTACAATTTCGTCATCCGCAGCGCCCCCAAGGAGTCGGAGGCGGTGCGCTACTACCACTGGTATGTCGCCGTGGTGCCGCGCGTGAGCCAGACGGCTGGATTCGAGCTGGGCTCCGGGATGTTCATCAACGCGGCGCTGCCCGAGGAATCGGCCCGCTTCCTGCGCGAGGTGAAGGTGGATTGAGGAGCGGTCGGCGCGCGAGCTCGGTTTTTTAGAGCTTTTTTCTCGTGCGCGAGACGTAGTCGACCAACAGGTATTCGCCGAGCCGGTCGGGACGGGTATAAAAGGCGCGCCCGCGGTTGATGCGCGTCATCTCATCGACAAAGCCCCTGAGGACCGGGCTGTCGTCGAGCATGAAAGTATTGATGGTGATGCCTTTGCGGGTCACTCGCTCGGCCTCCCGCAGCGTCTCCTCCGCCGCCCGCTGGCTGATTCCTCCGAAGCTCAGCGGCCACTCGCAATAGAGGCGGCCCTGGCGGCAGTAGGCGGTGGGTTGGCCGTCGGTGATGACGATCATCTGCTGGTTCCGGCTCGGCCGCCGCTCCAAGAGGTCGGAGGCCAGGTGCAGCCCGTCCTGCAGGTTGGTGAAAGGGTCCCCCATATTCCAGGTCGCCTCCGGGAGATCCTTCGCCTTGAGCTCCACCGCGCGGGTAAAGAAACCCACGATGCCGAAATAGTCGCGCGGGTGCAGCGAGCGAACCAGACTCTCCATGGCGAGCGCGACCTTCTTGGCCGCGGCGAAACGCCCCTCCCAGCTCATGGACCAGCTCATATCGAGGAGGAGCACGGTCGCCGCCCGAGTCGCGTGCTCGGAATCATAGACGACAAAATCACCGGGCCGGATTCGCAACGGCACCCCGCCCTCGCCCAGCAGGGCGTTCTTCAAAGTCTGGATCATGTTCAAATGGAGCGCATCGCCCTGGACGTAAGGGCGGCTCTCTTCGGTCACGAGCTCCTGCGCGCCGCGGTTGCGTACCGGATGGCGCCCCACCGCATCGCGTTTCAACTGCCGGTAGATATCGCGCAGGGCGAGCTGGCCGATCCGCCTTACCCCGCGGGGCGTCAGCTCGAAGTGGTCCCCCTGATTGACCACGTACCCGCTTTCTTCCAGCAAGGACTCCATGCGCACGATCCCGTCAAAGTCTTGCAGCAGCTCCTGCCCCAACAGCTCCCGGAGGAGATCGCGGTCGACGTCTTCCAGCCGCATGCTCGAAAGCTGTCCTTCCAGCCGGCGCAACGCCTCGACCTGATCCATAACCTCCTGCGCCTTCTGAAAGTCCAGGGAGGTAGAGCCGCGGAAGAGATTGCCCTCTCTTCGAATCGCGCTTTCCAGGCGCCGAATCTGATCCAACCGGGACAACAGTTTCTGAAATTCTTCCGCCGCCCCCTGATCCTCGAAACTGTAGGAGGCGAGCTTCTCGATCGCCTCGCTCGATCTGCTCGGGAGCCGGTCTAAGAACTCCTTCTTCGCCTGCAGGTCCGGCCTGCCCTCAGCGCTCTCCTCCAGCGTCCTCCGCTCCTGCTCCACGATCGACTCCAGCTTCTCTTCGATCTCATCCAGCGCGGACTGCATCTGGTAGCGCTCGTAGAGCTTTCTCATCTCGCGCGCGACCTGGGACAACAGGTCATCGAGGCCGCCCATTTGCTTGTCGTCCTGCTTCAAGCCGCGCTGCTTGAGCCGCCGCATAGCCTGCTGCAGGTCGCCGGTATCGTTCATGTAGTCGTTGAGCTGGTCGAAGACGCTCTCCGCCCCGAGCGACTCGGCGGCGCTGTTACTCCATCGACTGTAGCGAATGCGACGCATAGTCAAAACAAGGCAACGGGCAAAATTAAAAAGGTGAAACTTTTTACTTTTCCCTTTTTACTTGCCGTAAGTAATGCGGCCTCCCTCGACCTCTTTGTTGAGCTTTTGATGCAGGTGCAGTCCTTCCAGGATAAACTCCGTCGCCGAGGCCATCAGGGCGGGAGATTCGAGCGTGCCCAGCGCGCCAATCGCCTCTTTCAGCCCGGGAATCTCCTTGATCCCTTCGAGATAGTCCTGCGAAGGCATGACATCCGACACCTCCACGCCCCAGCCGGAGTTGAAATAATCTACCACCTTTTGCAGCGAGTTGACACTAAAATACTGGTCGAAGACCTTTATAATGGCCCGATTGACGAGTTTGTCGACAAGCTCATCGTCCTTTTTTTCCTCTCCGACGTATTCCATTTCTATCTTCCCGCTCGTCGAGGCCAGGACGCAGTGGAAATCGCTGACGCGCGGCACCACCTCTCCTTCTTTGAGCCTCAGCGCCCTCTTCTCCGCGTTGCTGATGATGCTCTCGTAGTTATTGATGGTCACGCGTACGCTCACGCCCGAGGCCTGGTTGATCTCGCTCGATTTTCTGGCCTCGAACGTCATATGCGCCAGGACCTCCTTCAGGAACTGCGGAACCTGGACCGGTTGGCTCCGCTGGCTCACCGGGGCGGCCTCCTGCTCCATGATGGCGATCTCGTCCTGGATCGTGCGCGGATAGTGGGTGCGGATCTGGACGTCGAACCGATCCTTCAAGGGAGTGATGATCCGCCCTCGGCTGGTATAGTCCTCGGGGTTCGCGCTCGCCACGATCACGACGTCCAGCGGGAGCCGGATCTTGTAACCTTTGATCTGGACATCCTTCTCTTCCATGAGATTGAAAAGCCCCACTTGAACCTTTTCCGTAAGGTCGGGCAGCTCGTTGATGGCGAAGACGCCCCGATTGGTGCGGGGAATCAGGCCGTAATGAATGGTCTCTTCGTCCGCCAGGTAGCGCCCCTCCGCCACCTTGATCGGATCGATCTCTCCGATCAGGTCGGCGATCGAGACGTCCGGGGTGGCCAGTTTTTCTCCGTATCTCTGCTCCCGGTCGATCCACTCGATCAGCAGCGCCTCCCCCTCCTTTTCCACGCGCCGCTTGCACGAGCGGCAGATCGGGACGAACGGATTATCGTTGATCTCGCACCCCTGGACGATCGCGATACGTTTGTCGAGCAGGGAGACCAGTCCGCGGATGATACGCGACTTCGCCTGTCCCCGCTCCCCCAGGAAAACCATGTGGTGCCCCGAGAGGATCGCGTTCTCTATATCCGGAACGACCGTGTCGTCGTAGCCGACGATGCCCGGCAAAATCCGCTCTTCCGTCTCCAAGCAATGGACCAGGTTCTTGCGCATCTCCTCGCGCACCGTGAGCACCGGACGGCCGCTTTTTTTCAGTTCTCCAACAGTCTTTGCCTCTTTCACGCCTGTCTGCCTCCCTTATGTCGAGATTCTACCCTTTTGTTGCGTTCCCCGCCATAGCGCGCTCCCGTTCCCGGTGGGGTTGGAGCTCCTTTTGCAACGCTGCGATTTCCCGTTCTCTTTCCCGCAGGGCCCTTCTCAAAGACCATTCGTCGACGACAAACCCCACCCCCGCCAGGAGAACGCCGAAAAGCACCGAAAACAGCACGAGGAGAAAGACCGGCACCGGCGGAGTCTCCAGCCCGAAATAGTACCTGAGGACGACCCACCCGGTATTCTCCATGGCGAAGGTGATGCCCAGGATGAAAAGCAGAGTGAGGAAAATCGTCTTGGCGACCTTAACCATGCCCGGGAACCGCAAAATCTTTGAAAAAAGGGCTCAGCCGATCATAGCTGTCCAGCAGATGCTGGGAAATGACTTTCGTCTCGCCGACCACCGGCATGAAGTTCGTGTCTCCCTCCCAGCGCGGCACCACGTGCCAGTGGAGATGATCCTCCACCCCGGCCCCGGCGCAACGGCCGAGGTTCATCCCCAGATTGACGCCCCCGGGCTTCAGCGCCTCAAGAACAACGGCCACCGAGGAGCGCAAGGCGGCACAGAGGTCCTGGTATTCCTCCCGGGAGAGGGCCGACACTTCGTTCGTATGCCGTTTCGGCGCCAGCAACAGATGGCCCGAGTTGTAGGGATATTTGTTCAGCATGATGAGGGAATGGTCCGTTTGAGTGAGAAGCAGGCTGGCGCGGGCATCCGCGGATTTCAGCTTATCGCAGAAGATACACCCCGGTTCCTTCGCCCCGCCCTCGATGTAGGCCATCCGCCACGGCGCCCAGATGGGTTTCATCGATGCCTCTACTCGGAAGAGCCCTTGCCGTCCACTCTCAGCCTGAGCTCCTTGCCGACCTTGAAAAACGGCACTTTCTTGGCCGCTACGGACACCACGGCCCCGCTCTTCGGATTCCTCCCCTCGCGCGCGCGGCGGTGCTTGATGACGAAGCTCCCAAACCCGCGAATCTCGATTCTCTCTCCATGGCCCATCGCGTCGACCATCGAATCGAAGATCGAGTTGATAATGACCTCGGCATCCCGCCGTGAAAGATGAGGAAACTTTTTATTGACCTCTTCGATCAAGTCTCTCTTCGTCATAATACCCCCTGAACAAAGCTGTTGGTTTTATGACATCCAACAACTAAGGACTGTGCGTCATTGAACCCAAGAGGGAGACCACTCATATCTCAATCCCCGGCTCTCGCCTGCGCTCCACCCCTTGCCTAGGAAAGAAAACAACAGATCCTCCAGCCAACCCTTGTCCCGGCGCCGGGCCTGAATCACCTGAGGCGCGCCGTCGATGCCTCCGCGCTTGGCGGCAAGATTGATCGCGGCCTCCATGTTGCCCAGGATGTCCACCAGGCCCAATGCCTTTGCCTGCTCCCCGGAGTAAACCCTGCCATCGGCAATCTCCCTGACTTTTTCCTCGGGCAGGCGCCTCCCCTGAGCCACCGCGGCCACGAATTGGCCGTGCACGTTATCTACCAACGACTGGAGAATAGCCTTTTCCTCGGCCGAGAGCGGCCGCAGCGGCGAACCGATATCCTTGTGCGGGCCGCTTTTGATGGCGTACCCTTTGAGCCCGATCTTCCGCAGCAGTTCCTCGACGTTGCCGAGTTCCATGATGACGCCGATGGAACCCGTAAGAGTCCCGGCGTTGGCAACCACCTGATCGCAGGCGCTGGCGATATAATAACCGCCGGAGGTCGCCATGCTGCCGAGCGAGGCGATCACCGGCTTCTTTTTCTTCAGTTTTCCTATCTCCTCGGAGATCTCTTGGGTCGGGGCCACTCCCCCGCCGGGGGAATCGATCCGGACTACCACCGCCTTGATCCCTCGAGCCTCCCCAAACTGCTTCAGATTGCGGATGGTCTCGTCGGAGCCGTCGATCGCGCCCGTGATCTCCACCACGCCGACGCTGTCACCCCCGAAGAGCGAAAGGACCTCGAGCTCGCCTCCCGTCAGGTAAGCATAGAAAAAAACCGCGACAAAAAAAACCAGAATCGAAAGGCAGAGGATGCCGAGCCCCTTAAACAACGAATGTCTAGCCATTGCCGCTGCTCTTGCCCTTTTCCGGAGGCAGGGCCCCCTCGGCCTGAGCTCGGGACGAAGGCTCTTCGTCCCGATCGAGCCGGAGCTCCTCGTTCAAAATGCTCTCGAAGGAAAAACGCCCCCCCTCCTTTTCCTTCTTCAGATACTTTTCCATCTCCTGGCGTTCCTCGGTTTTCTTCAACGCCCGGATGCTGAGCCCGATTTTCCTTTCCTGGGGATCCACATGGATCACTTCCGCCTCCACGGAGTCCCCCGCCTTGAACAGGCTCGACGGTTTCTCCACGCGCTCCGTGCTCAACTGCGAGACGTGGATGAGCCCTTCGACCCCTTCCTCCAGCCGCACAAAAACACCGAAATCGGGAACGCTGGTGACTTCTCCCCTGACCTTAGAGCCCACCGGATACCGCTCCGCGATCACCTTCCACGGATCGGCTGTGAGCTGCTTGATCCCGAGCGAAAAACGCTCGTTCTGCACATCCACGCCGAGGACCTTGGCCTCTACCATGTCGCCTTTCTTGTACAGCTCCGAAGGGTGCTTGACCTTCTTCGTCCAGTGCAGATCGGAAACATGGACCAGGCCGTCGATCCCTTCCTCAACCCCGACGAAGACACCGAAGTCGGTAACGTTCCGCACCGGTCCTTGAATAACACTGCCGACCGCGTACTTTTCTTTTACCTGATCCCACGGATTCGGCAAGACCTGTTTGAGGCCTAGAGAAATACGGCGGTGATTCGGATCCACGTTGAGGATCATCACTTCCACGGTCTCTCCGACCTGGACCACCTTCGAAGGGTGCGAGATCTTTTTAGTCCAAGACATCTCCGAAATATGGATCAATCCCTCTACGCCCTTCTCCAGCTCCACGAAGGCGCCGTAGTCCATCAGGCTCAAGACCTTGCCCTGGACCCGAGCCCCCACGGCGTATTTTTCCGCCACGGAGCCCCACGGGTCCGGACTGATCTGCTTCATACCCAGCGAGATCCGCTCCCGCTCGGCATCGAACCTGAGAACGGCAACCTTGATGCGGTCTCCGACCTTCACCACCTCCGAAGGGTGGTTGATGCGGCCCCACGACATGTCGCTGATGTGCAGGATTCCGTCGATCCCCCCCAGATCCACGAAGGCGCCGTAGCTGGTGATGTTTTTTACCGTCCCTTCCAGGATCACCCCCTCTTCCAGCACTTTGAGAATTTCCTTCTTCAGCACCTCTCGCTCTTTTTCAAGGAGGACGCGGCGGGAAACGACCACGTTGCCGCGCGGGCGATTGTACTTGAGAACGGCGAATCTGTCCCTTGCGCCGACAAATTTATCGAGATTGCGCGTCGGCCGGACATCCACATGCGAGCCGGGAAGAAATCCCGGCACCCCGACATCGACCTTGAATCCGCCCTTGACCTTGGCGAGAATGACGCCTTCCACCCCCGAGCCTTCCCGATAGGCCTTTTCGATATCTTCCCAAACCTTGATATTTTCCGCCCGCTGCCGTGACAGGACGATGCCGCCGTTCTCCCCTTCCGAGGAATCAAAGAAAACGTCCACCTCGTCCCCTACCTTGACCTGGACGTTCCCGCCGCGGTCCAAGAATTCCTGCAGGGGGATTTGGCCCTCCGATTTGTACCCGACGTCGATCATGACATGGGTGGCGGTAACCCCCACGACCCTCCCTTTGACCACCTCGCCGGGCTTGACCGAGCGCATGCTCTCTTCAAAGAGAGTCTCAAAATCGTCGCCGCCAGCCGCGGCCCCGGGCACTTTGCCTGTTTCTTTTTGGTCCATGAACTATCGTTTCCCTTCTCAGTGAATTAGCGAAATTTTCCTTTTGATCTCTTCCATAATACGCTCGACGACGCTATCGACGTCAACCACTGTCGAATCGATCACCAGCGCGTCCTCGGCGGGGCGCAGCGGGGCCACGTCTCGCTCCCGGTCCCGCCGGTCCCTTTCTTCCATCTCCCCACGGGTCCCAGCCATGTCGACCCGGTCTCCCCGGCTCCTGAGCTCCTCGAAGCGCCGCCGGGCGCGCTCTGGAGAGGAGGCGTCCAAATAAATTTTGACCTCGGCGTTCGGGAAGACAACCGTGCCGATGTCCCTCCCCTCGGCTACCACCCCGCCCTTGGAGCCCATCTCCCTCTGCAGCTCGACCATCCGCTCCCGCACGATCTTGCTGGTCGAGACTCGCGATGCCATCTGGCTGAGCTCGGGAGTGCGAATCCATTCGCTGACATCGGTCCCGTTGAGCAACACTTGCGCCCGTCCGTCCCTCTCCGCCAGCTCGATGCGGGTATCGCGGAGCGCCTTCCGGAGCGCCCCGTCGTTCTTGAGGTCCAGTCCCTCTTTCATGACCCTCCAGGCGAAAGCGCGGTACATCGCGCCGGTGTCCATATACGTATATCCCATCTCTTTTGCCACCCGCTTGGCAACCGTGCTCTTGCCGGCGCCGGCCGGACCGTCAATCGCAACGATAAGCTTTCTCACCTGTTCGGCGCGCACTACGAAGCGCGAATCCCTTCCAGGAGATCAAAAAAGCCGGGAAACGAGATATCCGCGCAAGCGCTGTCGTCGATTTCTACTCCCCCTTCCGCGCAAAGGCCGGCGACGGCCAGGGCCATCGCTATCCGATGGTCCCCGTAGCTACGGACGCCGGCCCCTTGCAGCCGGCTCCTGCCCTCGATCTTCATGCCGTCTTCCCGCTCCTCCACCCTCACCCCCAGCTTGCGCAACTCACTGGTCATGGCGGCGATCCGGTCCGATTCCTTATACCTCAATTCCTTCGCGCCGGATATGGTCGTCACCCCTTGGGCGAGCGCCGCCGCGACGCACAAAACAGGATACTCATCTATCGTCCGCGCCGCCATCTCAGGGCCGATATCGACGCCGCTCAGCTCTCTCCCCGAGATGCGCAGATCCGCGACCGGCTCCCGCGCCTCATCTCGGCTATGAATCAACTCTATCGCCGCGCCCATGCGCCTGAGAATATCGATAATCCCGCTCCTGGTGGGATTGCACCCGACCTCGCGGATCACGAGCTCAGAGCCCGGGATCGCCGCGGCGGCCGCCATAAAGAACGCCGCCGAGGAGAGATCGCCGGGGACCCGCACGTCTCTTGCCACGAGGCACTGAGGCCCCTCCAGGGCAACGGAGCGGCCATCGACCTTTAACCGCGCGCCGAAGGCCTGAGCCATGATCTCCGTATGGTCTCTCGACTGCTGCGGCTCTTCCACCGAGGTCACACCTCCCGCCTGAAGTCCCGCCAGGAGGATCGCCGATTTTACCTGCGCGCTGGCGATCGGCAGGGTGTAATGAATCCCCTGAAGGCTGCCGCCGCGGATCTCCAGAGGGGCGAGCCCCTTGCCGTTCCGGCTCAAGATCTGAGCCCCCATGCGGCCGAGCGGCTCGATCACCCTTTGCATCGGCCTCAACCTGAGAGAGGCATCTCCATCCAACCGGGCGACAAATGGGCGTCCCGCCAGGACGCCTGAGAGCAGGCGCATGGTCGTCCCGGAATTGCCGCAATCGATGACTTTAGCGGGCGCAGAGAGTCCGTCCCAGCCCCTTCCTTCGACGCACAGCGCTTCGCCGTCCCGCCAGATTTTTACGCCCAGATCCTTGAAGGCCTGCACCGTGCGCAGGTTATCCTCCCCGCCGGAGAGATTCCATATCCGGCTCCTGCCCCGGGCGATGCTCGTGAATATCACCGCCCTGTGGCCGATGGACTTGTCTCCGGGAACCGTCAACTCCCCCCGCAGCGGGCGTTTTGTTTCCTCGATCCTTTTCATCTGTCGCGCTTACGCCATCTGCCGCCTTACCTCATTGGCGCGGGTAAATTCCCGCTCCAGCAAATCCCCTTTGCCCTCGCGAATCAGCCTTCTCAAGCGCTCCAGATTCCTGATGTAGTCGCTCAAGCCCTTGTCGATGGCCCGGCGGTTGAGCAGGCAGATATCGCGCCAGAGCTCCGGCCGGCTCGAGGCGATACGGGTGAAATCCTTGAAGCCCCCGCCGCAGTAGCTCTTCAGGTCCACAGAGCCCGCCTTGGTCCGGCTCAGGGTATTCACCAGCGCATAGACGAGAACATGCGGCAGGTGGCTCACCACTCCCAGGATCCGGTCGTGGAGCCGGGCGTCCATGATCTCGACCCGGGCGCCGACCCGCCGCCAAAAGCTATCCATTTGCCTGAGCGCGCCGGGATCGGTCCGCCGCGTCGGCGTGAGGATGCATCTCTGTCCGACAAAGAGATCCGTGACCGCCGCCTCTGCGCCCCAGCGCTCGCCGCCCGCTATCGGATGAGCGCCGACAAAAGGGATCGCACGGGGCAGGAGCTTCTCCATCTCCCGGACGATCTTCGCCTTGACGCTCCCCACGTCGCTCACCAGGCAGCCCGGCTTCAGCCCGCGCAGAAATGAAGCCGCCAGCGGCGCCGTCGCCTGAACCGGCGTAGCCAGAATCAGCAGATCCACCCCGCTCGGAATGTCACCGGGGCTCGAGAAATAGCGGTCGATGATGCCCCGCTCCCGGGCCAGACGGAGATTCTCCTCTCCCCGACCGTAGCCGATGACCTCTCCGACCAGACCGCGCTTGCGCGCCGCCAGAGCCAGCGATCCGCCGATCAAACCCACTCCCGCAACGACCATCTTGCGGAACATCATGGTTCGACTCCGCTCACCATGACCCTGAGCATGTCGAAGGGTCAAGGCCACTAGATCTCCCTCCCGATCGCTTCCGCCACCTTCCTGGCCTCTCTCATCAGGGCGGCAAATTTGTTCGGCTTGAGCGATTGGGGACCGTCGCTCAAAGCCAGCTCCGGATGGGAGTGGACCTCGATCAGCAGCCCGTCCGCGCCGGCCGCGATCCCGGCCAGCGCCATCGGCGTCACCAGATCCCACCTTCCCGTTCCATGGCTCGGATCCACGAACACCGGCAAGTGCGAAAGCTGTTTCAGCACGGGAACCGCGCTCAAGTCCAGGGTGTTCCTGGTCTCGCTCTCGTAGGTGCGGATGCCGCGCTCGCAGAGAATGATCTTTCGATTTCCCTCCGCGGCGATATACTCGGCCGAGAGGAGAAATTCCTGAATGGTGGCGCTCATGCCGCGCTTGAGCATGACCGGCTTATTGAGCTTGCCCACCTCGGTCAGCAGCTTGAAGTTCTGCATGTTGCGCGCCCCGATCTGCAGGATATCCGTGTAGCGGCACACCACGTCCAAATCGCGCGGATCGAGCACTTCGGTAATGACCGGAAGGCCCGTCACCTCACGGGCATGCGCCAGATAACCCAGCCCCTCCTCGGCCAGACCCTGAAAGCTGTACGGCGAAGTCCGGGGCTTGAAAGCGCCGCCACGCAGAAAAGTTCCCCCCGCCTCTTTGACCGGGATAGCCGCCTCCAGGACCTGATCCCTGGACTCGACGGAGCAGGGACCGGCCATCACGTGAATCCTCTTCCCGCCAATCCTGTGGTTGTTCACTTCGATAATCGTGTTGGTCTTCTGAAACTCCCGGCTCACGAGCTTGTAGGGCTTCAGTATCGGGAGCACCTTTTCCACGCCGGGAAAGGACTCCAGGGTCTGATCGACGAGCAGCCGCTCGTCTCCGATCGCGCCGATAATGGTCCTCTCCTTGCCCTCGGAGAGATGGGCCCGCAAGCCGAAGCTTTCGATTCGCTCCACTACCCTGTGGATCTCCTCGGCTGTCAATCCAGGCTTTAAAACGACTATCATCAGGCCCCCGCAGATCCCCTATTTTGCGTTAACTATAGCTTTTAACTCATCGATAAATCTGTGATTTTCTTTCTCTGTACCAATCGTCACTCGAATGTGGTCGGGGAGATCGTAGGGCCCCATGGGCCGCACGATGACGCCGCGTCGAAGCAGGCGGTTGAAAACGGCCCGGCCGTCGCCGACGCGGACGAGAATAAAATTCGCCTGGCTCGGCACCTGCTCCAACCCCAGCCTGGCGAGCTCATCTCCGAGGTAATCCATTCCCTGCCGGTTGACCTTGAGACTGCGCTCCACGTGGTCGCCGTCGCCCAGCGCGGCCAGGGCCGCCCACTGCGCCGCCGCGTTGACGTTAAACGGCTGACGCACCCGGTGCATGAGATCGACGATGCCCTTCGGGCCGATGCCATAGCCGATCCTCAAACCGGCCAGGCCGTAGAGCTTCGAAAAAGTCCGTAGCGTCAGCAGCGCCCTCTCTTCTCCATGATAGCGGAGCGAATCGGGATATTCCGGATCGGCGGCATACTCGAAGTACGCCTCATCGACTATCAGCAGAACCTCCGAGCTGATCCGCTTGAGAAAGCTTTCCCACTCCTTGCGCCGGTAAATCGTCCCGGTCGGATTGTTGGGATTGGCAAGAAAGACGATGCGCGTCCTGGGGCTGACCGCCCG
>MGSR01000038.1:0-1739 GCA_001798565.1 Deltaproteobacteria bacterium RIFCSPLOWO2_12_FULL_60_16 | reverse complement strand
TGCACGACCAGGCGATAGACCACAAAGGCCCGGTCGGCCATCACCGCTTCGTCGCCCGCCCGCATGAAGGTCCGCACCGCCAGCTCGATCAGCTCGTTGGAGCCGTTGCCGCAGATCAGCCGGTCCGGCGACACGCCCAGCTTTTGCGCCAGCCCCCGTTTGAGGTAGAAGCAATCCCCGTCAGGATAGAGGTGGAGCTGGTCGAGTCGCTCGCGCAGCGCCTGGACCGCCCGGGGCGACGGGCCCAGAGGATTTTCGTTCGAGGCGAGTTTTACCGAGCCCTCGATGCCGTACTCCCGCTCCACTTCCTCGATCGGCTTTCCCGGCGCGTAGGGCACCAGGGAGCGGATGTACTCCGGAACTTGATCAATGATATTCATACAGCGCACGGATAGGAGCCCAGCACTTTGATAAACAGACAATCTTTCTCGAGCTTCTTCACCGCCCGTTGAATTCTCGGCTCGTCTATATGTCCTTCCAGGTCCAAGAAAAAGAGGTATTCCCACGGCTTGTGCTTGAGCGGGCGTGACTCGATCTTGGTCAAATTGATCCGGTTCCTGGCGAATGGCTGCAGCATCCGGTGCAAAACCCCCACCTCGTCTTTCACCGAAAAGACCAGCGAGGTCTTGTCGTCTCCGCTCCGGCGCGGCTGCTGGTCCCCGATGACGAGGAAGCGCGTGATATTATTCGCCTGGTCTTCGATATTGCCCGCTACGACCTGCAATCCATAAAGCTCTTTCGCCAGGCCGCTGGCGACAGCAGCCAGATTCGGCTCTGCAGCCGCCATCTGCGCCGCCTGGGCGGTGCTGGCCACTTCATTGACCCGGACGCCGGGCAGCTTGCCGGCCAGCCAGCGCCGGCACTGGGCCAGGGCCTGCGGATGAGAGACGACGCGCTGGATCTCTTCGAAGCGGCCCGAACGGGAAAGCAGGAAAAGATGAATCTCCAGGGAAGCCTCGGCGCAGATTCGGACGTCGGCCTCCACCAGCATGTCCAGCGTGTGCGTCACCACGCCCTCGGTGGAGTTTTCGATCGGGACGACGCCGAAGTCTGCCCGCCCCTGACTCACCTCCTGGAAGACATCCGCTATGCTCGCCAGCGGAACAAAAGCGGCCGAGGAGCCGAACTTTTCCCGGGCGGCCTGGTGTGTAAAGGTCGCCTCCGGACCGAAATAGGCGACCTTGATGGAACCTTCGAGGGAGCGCGAGGCGGAGAGTATCTCCCGGTAAACGGCGTGCAGGGATTGCACGGGCAACGGCCCGCGATTCAGCTCCGATACCCTTTGAAAGATCTCTTTTTCGCGGCTGGGGACGTAAACCTGCTCTTTTTCCAGACTCTTCTGCTGCCCGATCTTCTGCGCAAGAGAGGCTCTCTGGTTGAGTAGCTCTACTATTTTCCCGTCAACTTGATCGATCTTTTTTCTGAGGGCATCAACCGTCTCTTTACGGTTCAATGAAAACCTCACCCCGGCACGTAGTCCTTCTAGCAAGCAAGACAACGCGCCAAATGATCTAAGCTATCTTAATTTCAAAGGAATTGCAAATATCCAGCCGGTACCTTGACGGAACGCTCCGGCGGGATGGCAATCTGCTCTTGACACATCAACCCCTTGCTGGGTAAGAAGGATCATCTATGGCGCGCCAACCTGCAAGGAAAAGCATCGAATCACGCCTGACAACAGTAGAGCGGGGCATCAAGTCGCTCCAAGCGAGTGACGCGGCGATTATAAAGTCGATGCG
>MGSR01000037.1:4627-7415 GCA_001798565.1 Deltaproteobacteria bacterium RIFCSPLOWO2_12_FULL_60_16 | reverse complement strand
TACCATGCGCGATGATGGAACCGCCCGGAGGACCCCCAAGACCACAGCCTCCGGACGGAAAGAGCGATATTTTGTGGAAGGTCCAGTGAGCGGTGCTCCGAGTTCCTTGAGGTGGGCCGCCAGATTGTCTCCCTCCTCGGGAAGGTCGGGCAGGGAGTCCGCCTCCGGCAGCGCCCTTTCAGACAGCAGATCGGCTACCGGGACCCCCAGGGCTTCGGCCACTCGCCCAACCCACTCCAGCCGGGGGAGGGTAGGGTTGTTGGCAGACTCCATCACAGCGACCCGCGCCTGAAGCGTGCCGGCCTTTCTGGCCAGGTCACTCTGCGACAACCCCGCCCTCAGGCGGAAATTCCTCAGGTTCCTGGCCAGTACGCTCTTCAACCCCTGATCCATAGGCAAAGTATACTTTAATAATTATATTTTGTAAGACCTCCTGCTACGCTTACAGCCGTTAGCCACGTCCAACATGCTTGACAAGTTTTTGAGATTCGATTGCATTCTCCCTCTCTCCAATCCCCGGATATCCTGACGTTCGAAACGTGCTAGATTCCCCTAAGCATCCTTGCCGAATCCGAAGAGATTTTCCGCGTTCCGATAGTAGATCTTTTCCTTGTCCGCTTTCGGAATGTCCAGCTCCTCCACGGCCGTCAGCGTCATAGGATAAAACTGGTCGTCTCTCCGTCCCCGGCCGTGCGGATAATCCGAGCCGAAAAGGATCTGATCGGCGCCTACCGTGTCGTAGACGAGCTTGATGAAAGCGCTTCGTATCGGCCCGGCGGTGTCGTAAAATATCTTCTTGAAATATTCCTCCGGCTCGCGCCGGCACTCCGGCTTGCCTTCGCGCCAGTTGAGCCGGTCGAGGTAGAGCAGGATCATTCCGCCCAGGTGGGCGGCGATGAGCTGGAGCCGCGGATAGCGGTCGAGGATCCCGCTGTAGACGATCCGCGAGATCGCCAGCGTGGTGTCCGTAGGCCAAAGGATTTTTTGATGCAGCGAATACTTGTTCCAGTTCGCCTGGCATGGGGCGTTGGCCGGATGAAGAAAGAGCGGTTTTTCCCCTTGGGCGACCGCCTCCCAGAACGGTTGGAATTCCGGCTCGTCCAGATATTTTCCCGCCAGGTTGGTAGGCAGCATCACGCCATCCATTTTTAACGCCTTATAGCACCTGTCGAGCTCGCGCACGCAGTCGTCGAGATCGACCATGGGGAGCCTGGCGAACGCCTTGAACCTGCGCGGATGCTTGGCGTGGGCCTCGGCAAAGGAGTCGTTGATGATCTTGCAAAGCTCCAGGGCCCTGGCCCTGTTGCCGCCTTGCTCGATCCTGCCGCCGGTATTGGAGAGGACGCCGATGTCGACGCCGTACCTGTCCAGGACGTCCAGGTACTCCCGGTGATCGAAGGCGTGAAAGCCCACTCCCCGGACGTCGTTTTGGGCCTCGGGAACGAGATCGAGATATTTCCCCGGAAACGCGTGAAAGTGGGTATCGATAATCATAGCTTCTCCTCTAAAAAATTGGCCGGTGAATCAAGCAACCATACAGCCTGTGGAAATTTCCTTTTCGGATAGATAACGTCCGTGGGGCGTTCCGTCAAGGACCGGGTCGCCGTCACCCGCCCTGAACCTTCAAAATCAAATTCCTATCATTAGGAATATTTATCTTCTTCCTTCCAACTTTTGGAAAGCTAATAGCCCAACCGGCCATATTCCATCCGTATAATTAAGGGTTTGCTTGGCATATATCTTGCTCGCCTAACCATACGGTTCTTAACAAACGACCGGTAGATCAGTAACGCCACGAAGGACCATGGCCGGCGGCCGCCCAGGGAAAATATCCAGAGAGATTCTCCGAGGGACACTGTTAGAGGAAAAAAATATGATGGTAGATCATCAGATCGTCCCGGATTACAAATACAAAGAAATTCTGGTCGAGAGACGGCCCCTGAAGGATTTCGAGGGACGGCCCGTCGAAGGCCTGGTCAACACCTGGATCATCTTCAATAACCCGCAACAGTTCAACTCCTATACGACAGTCATGGTGAAGGAAACCATCCTCGCCTTCCGCCAAGCCTCGATGGACCGCGCCTGCGTGGCCGTCGTTTTCACTGCCGTGGGCGACAAGGCCTTCTGCGCGGGCGGCAACACCAAGGAATACGCCGAGTATTACGCGGGCAACCCCCAGGAATACAAACAGTACATGCGCCTGTTCAACGACATGGTCACAGGCATCCTGATTTGCGACAAACCGGTGATCAACCGCGTCAACGGCCTGCGCATCGCCGGCGGCCAGGAAATCGGCACGGCCTGCGATTTTTCTATCGCCGCCGATACCGCGCGCTTCGGCCAAGCCGGCACGAAGCACGGCTCCGCGCCCGATGGCGGCGCCACCGACTTCCTGCATCTGTACGTCGGCATCAACCGCGCCATTGAGTCGTGCGTGCTTTGCGAGCCCTGGTCCGCCCAACAAGCCGTGCGCTTCGGGCTGATCAACAAGATCGTCCCGGTGCTCAAGAAAAAGGACGGCGCCTTCATCCGCAACCCGTTCGTCTACGAGGAAGAGTCTGATGAATGGGGCAACCCGAAGTACGGGAAGTTCAAGAGCGGCCAGGACAAGAAGCCCGCGGCAGAGCTGGCTGCCCAGTGTCAAACAGACTTCACGCTTTTGGATCGAGAGGTGGAGCGCCTGTGCTACTCCATTGCCCTGCTGATGCCCGAGTGCGTCTCCAAGACGCTGCAGTCGCTGCGCAAGAAGAAACTCGAACATTGGCAGAGCAACTGCGAAACCAACCGT
>MGSR01000037.1:1605-4575 GCA_001798565.1 Deltaproteobacteria bacterium RIFCSPLOWO2_12_FULL_60_16 | reverse complement strand
TCAACGAAGGCCCTGAAGGCAAACGCGAGGTGGACTTCATCAAACTGCGTCGCGCGCTGGCGCAGGCCACGCCGTGGAGCGAGGAGCTGATAGAAAGCATTTTGCCCAAGGACGAGTCGAAATAACTTACCCTTTTACGTGTAGTACAGGCCATCTCGCAACCAGGAAAGGAAGGTATAGCCGTGGATCTGGGACTCAAAGGAAAAGGAGCCATTGTCACCGGCGGCAGTTTGGGCATCGGCACCGCCGTCGCCATCGAGTTGGCCCGCGAGGGCGCGAACGTAGCCGTGAACTACCGGCGTCACGACGCCGAGGCCAAGCAGGTGGTGGCGGAAATCGAGAAGCTCGGGCGCAAAGGGCTGGCCGTTAAGGCCGACGTTTCCAGCTACAATGATGCCATGAAGATGGTCCAGCAAGTGCAGGAGGCCTTCGGCCGCTTGGACATCCTCGTGTGCAACGCCGGCATCAACTGGGACGGCGTGATCTGGAAGATGTCCGAGGAGCAGTGGGATACGGTCATCGGGGTCAACCTCAAGGGCTATTTCAACTACAACAAGGCCGCGGCGATGGTCTTCAAGGACCAGAAATACGGCAAGATCGTCAATATCTCCTCGATCAACGGCCTGCGCGGGAAGTTCGCCCAATCCAACTACTCCGCTTCCAAGGGCGGGGAAATCGCAATGTCCAAGTCGCTGGCCAGGGAACTGGGGGTTTTCAACGTCAATGTGAACGTAGTCGCGCCCGGCATGGTCACCACCGACATGATGGAGAATCTCGCGCCGGAATTCAAGAACAAGGCCCTGGCTGAAACCGTCGTGGGCCGCTTCGCCACGCCCCAGGACTGCGCCCATCTGGTGGCCTTTTTGTGCTCGGACCTCGCCCGGCATATCACCGGAGAGGTCGTCAAGATCGACGGCGGACAATACATTTAAACATGGTAGGGACTGGCTCCGCGAAGCGGTGCCTGTCCCTTTGATAACCAAGGAGAACGAGATGAGTAGAGTTGGAATCATTGGAGCGGGGCATGGAGTCTTTGGCCGGCGCAGCGACGCCACGGTCCAGGAACTGGCCTTCGAGGCTTTCCGCCTGGCGATCAAGGATGCGGGAATCAGCCGTGACGAGTTGGATGCCACGGTCGTTGCCGCGGTCCCGGAGTACCATAAGCAGCGGTCGGTGGCCGGTGTGGTCCAGGAGTATCTCAACCTCAATCCCAAACCCACCTGGCTGACGGAAGTGGCCTGCGCCTCGGGGAGCGCCGCCATCCGTACGGCCTGGATGGCGATCAAGTCCGGGCTGCATCAAGTCGTGGCCGTCATCGGCTGCCAGAAGATGACGGAACTTGCCACCGCCGAAATCCTGGCCCTGATGGGCCGTGTCGGCGAGGTGCAATGGGAATCGATTTTTGGCACGACCTTCCCCGGCTACTACGCCATGTTCGCCACCAACCACATGCACGAGTTCGGCACGACTCACGAGCAGATGCTGCAGGTGGCCGTGAAGAACCATTTTTACGGCGCCAAAAACCCCAACGCCCTTTTCCGAAAAGAGATCCAGTTGGACAAGGCGATGGCCTCGGACCCGGTGGCCTCCCCATTCTGCGTCTACGACTGTTGTGCCAACGCGGACGGGGCTGCCTGCGTGATCTTGGCTGACGAGAGCCGGGCCAAGGCCCTGAGCAAGAAAGTGGTCTGGCTGGACGGCGTGGGCTGCGCGACGGCGAGCATGTCCGTTTTGCGCCGTCCCAATCTGGTGGGCCTGCCTTCGGCCGTGGAAGCCGGCCAACAAGCTTTCCGCATGGCCAGGGTCGCCCCCAGAGACATCAAGGTCGCTGAGGTTCACGACTGCTTCACCATCGCCGAGATCATGGCCTATGAAGACCTGGGCTTCTGCAAAAAGGGGCAGGGCGGCAAGTTCATCGAAGAGAAGCGCTCCTACATCGGCGGCGAGGTGGCCGTGAATGTCGACGGTGGCCTCAAAGCCAAAGGCCATCCGATCGGCGCCACGGGAGTTTCCATGGCCTACGAAATTGTCAAGCAGCTCCGCGGGGAGGCCGGGGAGCGCCAGGTGCCCGATGCGAATGTCGGCCTCACGCACAACGTGGGCGGCATCGGCCAGTACACCTTTGTTCACGTCTTCAGGAGGGATTGATTTATGTTTAGTTGGTTTGGAAAAGTCAGCTTCGTGCCTTACTCCAAGGTTGCGGACTTTGCCGTGCACCTCAAGGACGGCCGCATGATGGGCTCGAGATGCAAAGATTGCGGCTACACCACTTTTCCACCGCGCGCCGATTGCCCGCAGTGCCTGTCGGGAAACTTTGGGTTCAAGGAATACAACGGGAAGGGGAAGATCTACACCTACACCACCATCTCGGCGGCGCCAACGGGCTTCGAAGATATCGCGCCCTACACCGCAGCAGTGGTGGAGTTGGACGAGGGCGGACGGCTCATGGCCTGGGTAGGGGATACGATTCCTTTAAACGAGCTCAAGATCGGCATACCCGTCCAGGTCGTTCCCCGGATATTCGATGATAGTCCCGAGATCAAGGTCTACTACACGATCGAAAAACCCGGCGCGACATGGAAAAAGGCGCCGCCGCCGCATTTAGGTTAAACGATCTCCGGAGAAGAGGAAACCTATTTGGTTCAGGCTGAATTCGCTCGAATTCTTGCCAATCCTCTGGAATTAAGCCGCCGGCGCTCCGCGGAAGGGCACCAACTCATCGGCTGCCTGGACAGCTACGTCCCCGAAGAATTCATCCGCGCGGCAGGGATGATCCCCCTGCGCGTCCTGGGATCCACGGAGAACGTCGTGCTGGCGGATTCCCACCTGCCGATTTTTGCCGGCAAGCTGGCCCGCAGCATCTTGGAGCAGGCCCTGCGGGGAGATCTCGCCCACCTGGCGGGAGTAGCCATCTCGAACAGCAGCGACGCGGTGCGGATGCTCTATGACCTGTGGGGCCGCCACATCCCG
>MGSR01000037.1:0-1579 GCA_001798565.1 Deltaproteobacteria bacterium RIFCSPLOWO2_12_FULL_60_16 | reverse complement strand
CCCGGCCATCCTGGAAGGAGAAACCAACCACCGCGTTTTTCGGCAGGCGATGCTGGAATTCAAAGGAGAGCTGGAAGAGTTCGCGGGCAGGCCTCTGGAGCCCGGCGCGCTCCGCCGCAGCATCGCCGTCTTCAACCGGAATCGGAGGTTGCTGAAGAATATCGCTTCGCTCCTAGGCGCATCGCCGCCGCGACTTAGCGCCGAGAGCTACCTGGACGCCCTCCTCAGCGGCTTCGCGCTCCCCAAGGAGAGGCACAACGAGTTGCTGGCACAACTCATCGAGTCTTCCCGCCGGGAGACCGCGGAGAAGAGAGAAGAGCTCGTTCGGCTCCATGTTTCCGGGCCGATCCTGGTGGATCGGTCTTTTCTCCCTCTGCTCCGGGGTTGCGGCGCGACCATGGTCTCGGAGGATCTGGGGACGGGAAGCCGCTATTTCTGGGATGAGGTCGATGAGGCGGGAGATCCGGTGGAGGCCGTCATCGAGCGCTACTGGAGCAAGATCTCGGAATCCTACAAGACCCCCATGGAACGGCGCTGGCGCCACCTGCTCACCCAGATCGAGCGGAGCGGGGCCAGGGGGGTGATTTTCGTGATCGAGAAATATTCCGATGAAGACCAGTACGACTACCCCGTCTGGAGGGACCGCCTACGCTCCCGTGGCACCCCCTCCTTGCTGCTCGATTCGGAACTGGTTTTGGAAAGCGAGCAGGTGCGGACTCGCGTGCAGACCTTCGTGGACATCGTGAAGGGAGACTTCGTCTCGTGACGACCGCCGCGCCGAAAAAAAAGGGCAGGGCCTTAAACTCCTCCTACGAGGCCGCCGCGGTTCTCAAGGACTATTGGGAGGGGGGCGCGCGCCACCGGGCCGAGGGACGCCCCGTGGCCTGGGTATCGGGCAATGTGCCCATCGAGCTCTTTTGGGCGCTGGGCGTCTATCCCGTTTATCCGGAAAACTACTCGGCCGTGGTCGCCTCCATCCAGCGCGCTCATGAATTCTGCGAGACCGCGGAGGAAAAGGGTTACTCGATCGATTTGTGCTCCTACAGCCGGGTCAATTTGGGCATTGTGCTGGGCAAGGGGATAGCGGATCCGGAGCTTCCTTACGGCGGCATCCCCCGGCCCGACATGCTGGTCACCACCCGGATCCCGTGTCTTCCCCAGGTGAAGTGGTGGGAGGTCGTGCGCGAACAGTTCGAGGTTCCCATGTTTGTCGTCGATGCCACGATGGTGGAGCTGCCGATCCGTGAATCCCAGCGCCAGCACTACTTGGGGCAGATCCGGGAGCTGATCCCCTTCATGGAGCAAAAGCTCGGTGTGCGCTTTCACGAAGACACCTTTATGGAAACGTTGAAACTCTCCGACCGGGCGGCGGAGCTCTGGCTCGACCTCCTGGACCTGCGCGCCGTGGTGCCCAGCCCGGTGGGGAGCCGGGAGATGTGCGGTAACGTTTTTCCGCTGGTGGCCATGCTGGGAAACCCGAGGACCATAGAGTTTTTCACCCACCTTCGCGACGAGGCGAAACAGTGCGTCGAGGAGGGCAAAGGGGCGGTGGAAAACGAGCGCATCCGGCTCGGCTGGG
>MGSR01000036.1 GCA_001798565.1 Deltaproteobacteria bacterium RIFCSPLOWO2_12_FULL_60_16 | reverse complement strand
GAGCGAATTCAGCGGCCTTTTTTGTACGGACGGGTTGCGTTTTCTCTTCTTTGTCGCCGCGGCTGCTGAGCACGGCGCAGGCGTGCGCCATCCGCTCCACTTCGGTAGTGCCGCAGGTGGGGCAGGAGATGAGGTTCTTTTCGGCCTGCTCCTGGAAGCCTTCGAAGCTCGGAAACCAGCCTTCAAACTGGTGTTTTTTCTTGCAGACGAGGTCGTACGCGACCATATAATCTCTACTTAAGGCCTGTTGGGGCGACTGTCAAGGGTGGGTTACGCGATGCCGAGGGGCTCGAGCCTATCGCCTCTCGGCATACAGCCGGTCGATGTAGCCGCTCTTGTCGAGTTCGGAGAGGAGGCCGGATTCGATGAACTCGGCAGGCTTGTGCTTCGCATACTTTGCCTCGCGCTCCGCGAGATGGTTGATGACGGCCTGGACGGCGCTCTCCACGGGGTAAGGCTTGCTCGGCATGTCCGAGGCGTAATTCCAGGCCTCATCCAGGGCCTCGCGGTCTTTGGTGCCGAGAAACTTCGAGAGGATTTTCAGCGTATCCTCGCGCCGGGTTTTATAAAAATGGATGCCCCGCACCATCGCCCGCACCACGCGCCGGGTGAGATTGGGATGGTCCCTTATAAAGGAGCGGCGCGTCGCCAGCGTGGAGCCCTGGTATTCGATCTTCAATTCGGCGAGGTTGACCAGGAAATTCATCCCGGCCTTGCGGGCGAACAGGGTGGCCGGCGGGGTGAGCATGGTAGCGGCGATCCTGCGCGTCTCGAGCGCCGTCCACATCACCTCGTTGCTGCCGAGATAGAGAAACCTGACGTCCTTGTCCGGATTCAGGCCTAAGTGTTGCAGGGCGGAGCGGGCGTTCTTCTCATAGGCGTCTCCCGGACGCTGGAGGCCGACGATCGCGCCGGACAGTTCCTTGGCGCTACGGATCTCGGGGCGCGATACGAGAGACATCGAGGCGTAGCGGGTGACGCCGCTCAGCATGACCACCTCGCGGTTCTGGGCGGCGACCGGGATCATCAGAAACGCCGACATGGTGGCGAAGTCCGTGTCTCCTGAGATCAGCGCCATGGGGGAGACAGCGCCGGCCGTGCGCACGACCTCGACCTGGAGTCCTTCCTCGCGGAACAGACCGGCCTCGTTCGCCAAGAAGGGCAGAGAGTGCGTCACCGCGCGCGCCGCGTAACCGATGCGGACGCGCTCCTTCTCCGGCTTCCCCTGGGCACGCGCGAGTGCCGGTACGATCGTAAGAAGGATCAGCAGGATCCAGCCGATGGGCTTTTTCATGTTGCCGCCTCCAGTTGCCAAGTATCGAGTTTGCGCTTCATTTAAAACTAGAAACTAAAAACTAGCAACTAAAAACTGCCGGCCGGCGGGTACGCCAGCGACGCTCCGGGTCCGAGCGGAATGCCGAGCAGCAGCCAGAGCGCCAGGAGCACGGTCCAGCCGACGGCGAAGGCGATGGAGTAAGGGAGCATCATGGAGAGGAGCGTGCCGAGGCCGATCTTGGGATCGTATTTCTGCGCGAAGGCGATGATGAGCGGCATGTAAGGCATCAGCGGGGTGATGATGTTGGTGAAGGAATCGCCGATGCGGTAGGCGGTCTGGGTGAGCTCCGGCGAATATCCCATGATCATCAGCATGGGCACGAAGACCGGCCCCATGACCGCCCACTTGGCCGAGGCGCTGGCGAGAAAGAGATCGATCAACGCGCACACGAAGATAAAAAGCAGGATCAGCGGGATGCCCGAGAGGCCCGTTGCCTTGAGGAACTCCGCGCCGCTCACCGCCATAATCAGCCCGAGATTGGACCAGCCGAAATAGGCGACAAATTGGCTCGCGGCGAAAGCCAGCGCGATGTAGCTCCCCATCGCGCCCATCGTCTCTTCGATCATCCTGCCCGCGTCGCGATCGCCTCTGATCGTTCCCGCCGCCAGACCATAGGCTATGCCGGGGAGAAGAAAGCCAACGGCCATGAGCAGGACCATCCCCTGAAAAAAAGGCTCCAGGCCTCCTTTGGCGTCGCGCAAGAGCCCGTTCGACGGGAGCGTCAGCAGAAGAAGAATAAGAATCTCTCCGACTATCGTGAGGCCGGCCGCCGCGAGCCCGCGCTTCTCTTCACGCCGAAGCCTGTCGAGGGATTGCCGCGCGGCTCCGGCGTAGACGCCGAGTCTCGGCTCCGTAATCTTCACCGTTACCCACACCCCGATCAGAGTGAGCACGAAGGTGGAGGCGATCATGAAATAGTAATTGGCGGTCACCGGGACCGTGTAGTTCGGGTCGTAGAGCCGGGCCGCCTCCTGCGTGAGTCCGGCGAGCAGAGGATCTAAGGCGGTGAGGAAGATATTGGCGCTGAATCCTCCCGAGACCCCGGCGAACGCGGCGGCCAGTCCCACGATGGGGTGGCGGCCGATGCCGGCAAAGAGCACCGCGCCCAGCGGCACCAGAATCACGTAGCCCGCGTCCACCGCCAGGCTCGCGTTGATGCCGGCGAAGACCAGGGCCGTGGTCATGAGCCAGGAGGGGACTCCCGCCACCAGCGCCTTGAGCGCGGCCGAGAAAAGGCCGCTGCGCTCGGCCACGCCGACTCCGATCATCGCCACGAGGACGGTTCCCAGAGGCGCGAAGCCGGTGAAATTCGTCACCGCTTTGGTGATGACGTTCTGTATTCCCTGCCGGTCGAGGAGATTGACGGCGGCTATGGTCTTGCCGGTCACCGGATGGATGACGGAGAGCGCGAAGGACGAAGCCAGCCACGATACGGCCAGGGCGCCCAAGGAGAGCAGGAAAAAAAGGGTGATCGGATGCGGCAGCTTGTTGCCCCAGCGCTCTACGAGATCGAGCGCCTTGAGGATCAGGCCTCTTTTTCTCTCTTGAGCAGCCATTTGCGGTTCGGACTACTGCGTTAGCTTTGTGATGTCAAGGGCGGATAGCTCTCAGCCTTCAGCGGCCAGCCGTCAGGTGATAGCTGAAAGCTGCGCGGCCGCTAGGCTCGGCCGTTTTGAGTTTCAGCTACCTGTTTTTCAATCTCTTGCTTGAGGCGCTGAAGGCGCGGGCTCAGCTCTACGGGATAATTTGCCGGGTCTTGAATGCTCTTGATCGCTTCGTCGAGGCGGCTGAATTCGTCCAGGAAGGTTTCGCGGATGTCTTTCAGGCTCGGCGAGGGCGCCGCTCTCTTTCCCTCTTCCAGGACCTTTTGGAGCAAAGGTTCGGCGCCGGAAAGCTCCTCGTGCCTCAACGCGATGACGTCCCTGAGCGGCCGGCGCCGCCCGTCGGCGAAGCGAAAGATCTGTTTCTTTCCAGGCGAGGAGACCTTTCCGGTGCTGAGCTTCAACACCGGCCGGCCGTTGTACTCGACCAGCTTGTAGGCCATGTCGAACCACGGCGCGTCGGCCGATACGCCCATTCTGGTGCCCACGCCGTAGCTGTCATACGGCGCGCCGGCCTCCGCCAGCGCGGCCAGATCGTACTCGTCCAGGCCGCCGCTGCCGATGATCTTGACATCCCTGAAACCCGCCTCATCGAAGATGCGGCGCACCTCTTTGGCCAGGGAGGCCAGCTCTCCGCTGTCGATGCGCACGCCGCGCAGGCGCTGGCCCCGCGCGGCCATTTCCCGCGCCACCTCCACGGCCTTGCGCGCGCCCGCCAACGTATCGTAGGTGTCGATCAGCAGGGTCGAGTTGTCGGGAAAGCTCCGAACGAAGCTGCGAAAGGAGTCGATCTCGCGCTCGAAGCTGGTGATAAAAGAGTGGGCCATGGTGCCGACGATGGGGATGCCGTATCTCTGCCCGGCGGCCACGTTGCTGGTGCCGCTGAATCCGGCCAGATAGCTGGAGCGGGCGACCTTCATCCCGGCGTCGATCCCGTGCGTGCGGCGCAGGGAAAAGTCCACGACCCCACGGCCGGCCGCGGCGTGCACGCAGCGGGCGGCCTTGGTGGCGATGAGCGCCTGGAGATTGATCTGGTTGATCACGAAGGTCTCGACGATCTGGGCCTCGATAACGGGGGCGGTAATCTCGACAATCGGCTCATCCTTGAAGAACAGCCTCCCCTCGGGAATGGCCCAGACCTCGCCCGTGAAGCGCAGTCCTTTAAGGGAGTCGAGAAAGTCCGCGGCGAACAGCCGTGTGGAATGGAGGTAATCGATGGCCGGCCGGTCGAAGGAGAATTCTTGCAGGTAGTCCAGGACGTCCTCCAGCCCGGCGGAGACGAAAAAGCCGCGGTTGGGCGGGTAGGAGCGGATGAACAGGCTGAAAGTCGCGGTTTCGGATTTTCCACTCTGCCAGTAGCTCTGCGCCATGGTGAGCTGGTAGAGATCGGTCAGCAGGGCCAGGCTGTCAGCGTGCTTCAAGAGGGCTCCTTCCCGTACGGAAATGATCGGCGCCAGTTTAGTGTAAAAATAACACTAAGTAAAGAGAGAAATGATTGCCGTCTCGGGACCGTCCCGCGCCGGATAAAACGCTTGAACCTATTGCTTTCCGGGAATTCTTTTGCTATTGCCATTAGTTAGGAGGCGGCTTCGATGTTCAAGGATAAGATTGACCTTAAAGACTTCGGAAAGACGGATCCGGAGTACCAGGATCTTTTAAAACGCGTCCTCGCCATCCAGGCCGATTGCGAGATCGGCGGCCCGAATCTCTATGTGAAAGACATGCTTCCCTCGGCCCCGACGAAGGTGGACCAGCTTGTCGTTGCGCGAACAGCCGCTGAGGAAATCGATCATTATCGCAAAATGGCGCGGCTGGCCGGCGACCTCGGCGTCGATGTTTCGTACGTCCTCAGCTGGCCCAACGAGAAGCGCTATGTCGAGGCCTTCCGCGGAAAGATCACGACCTGGGAGCACTACGCGGTTTTCGGGTTTCTGATCGACCGTATCGGCCGGTATCAGCTCGAGGAATTCATCGATTGCACCTATCTCCCGCTGGATCGTGTCGTGAAGGACAGCCAGGTGATGCGGGAAGAAGAGGGGCATATCGATTTCGGCACGAACAAGACGGCCGAGTATGCGGCTAAAGGCGGCGAGCACAAGGAAAGGATCCAGAAGGCCGTCGACTATTGGTATGTCAAAGGGCTCGACATGTTCGGCAAATCGGAATCCAGACGCTCCGAGCGATATCGCTATTGGGGCCTCAAGCGCCGGACCAACAGGGAGGCCAGGCAGCAGTATATCAATGAAGTGAATCCGTTGATTGAGAAAATGGGCCTCCGAGTTCCCGATCCCCTGAAGGGCCGTCTCTACCTGTAGATAGATAGGCCGAGATTGGAGAATGGACATGCCCCAAGCACAGAACACCGAGGCGCTGGACGAGCACTTGAAGGCGGTGATTCAGGCGTTGCATGGCGCGGTCAGCCGGGCCATGCCGCACGTCAAGGACGACCCGAAGCTCGTGGACAATGCGATTCGAGACTGCAAGGAGATTCTGGACGTCGTCATAGAGGGGAACGTCTCGGAGTGGCTACATTAAAATAGTCTGATCCGTTTTGCTCTGCCCTTTCAAATAGGCCTCCGGGATCGTTGAAGCATATTTCTTGTACCCCGGATGCAATCAGCCGTCAGCGGTCAGCCCGAAGAGGAACGAAGAGGGTTTTTCTCGCTGATGGCCGATCGCTGAAAGCTGAAGACTTCTTTTGATGAACATCATCGTTTGCGCCAAAGTCATCCCGGCCAGCTCGGTTACCATAGAGATAGATGCCGCGACCAAGCGCATGGTGCGCAAGGGTGTGCCGCATGAGCTTGACCCGGCGGCCGCCTGCGCCCTCGAGGAGGGGCTGCGCCTGATGGAGAAGAATGGCGGCACGGTGACCGTGGTGACCATGGGGATCGGCGACGCCACGATCGGCATTCGCAACGCGCTGGCGATGGGGGCGACCAGCGCCATGCACATTTTAGACGACGCCGTCGCCGGTTCGGACACCCTGGGCACCGCCAAGGTCCTTGCGGCGGCGATCAGGAAAGAGTCGTTCGACCTGGTCCTTTGCGCCGCTGAGAGCAGCGACAGTTACGCCGGCATCGTCCCCGGGCAGCTGGCGCGATTGCTGGGCTTGCCACCCTTGACCTTCGCGAAGGAGATCGCCGTCGAAGGCAAAAAAATCACCGTCAAGCGGCAGGGCGAAAGCGGCTACGATGTCGTCGAAGCCGAGCTGCCGGCCCTGGTTACCGTCACCAGCGGCATCAACGAGCCCCGCTATCCCCAGCTCAAGGGGATCATGGCGGCCAAGAAAAAAGAGATCAAAAACTATACCGCCGCTGCCCTGGGTCTGGGGCCCGACCAAGTCGGGGCCTCGGGAGCCAGGGAAAAGGTGCTGGGCGTGGGCAGGCCGCCTGCCCGCCAGGCGGGCAAGATCGTCACCGACGAAGGGGATGGGGGAAAACAGATAGCGGACTTCCTGGCGGAAATGAAAATCATCTAGACGGTGAACAAATAGTTACTCGTTAATAGTTATTGGTTAATCGTGAAAACCTAACGGAGGGGATGGGACCAATAACTAATAACCAATAACCAGTAACGAAGAGATATGGCTGATCTGATCTGGGTCTACGCGGAGGTGGTCGAGGATAAAATCACCCCGACCACGCTGGAGCTGCTTTCCAAGGCGGCCGAGCTGGGAACCGCGGAGGCCGTGCTGCTCGGACCCGTGCCGGATGACGCCGTCCAAACCCTCGCCAATCACGGGGCGGGCAAAGTCTACTGCTCCTCCGATCCGGTTTTTCGCGATTACCTGACGATCCCTGCGGTCGAGACGCTCGCGGCATTGATCAAAAAACACCAGCCTGCCCTGATGCTCTTTGCCTCCAGCTATGCCGGTAGGGACGTGGCCTGCGCGCTGAGCGCGCTGCTGGATTTGGGCGTGATCACGGATGTCGGCGACTTCACACTGAAAGACGGCTCGGTCGAGGCCACGATCCCGGCCCTCGGCGGGAGCTACCAGAATACCAGCACGCTCGCCGTCGCGGGGACGAAGATCCTGCTGGTGCGGGCAAAATCGTTTGAGGCGAAGCCGTGCAGCCAATCCGCTTCAGTGGAAGAGGTGACGCCGCCTTCCGATCCTGCCGTGCGCAAGGTCCATGTCACCGAAAGGGTCACGGTGCGGCGCGAAGGTCCGCAGCTCGAGGGCGCCAACGTGGTCGTGGCGGGCGGGCGCGGCCTCAAATCGTCGGAGCACTTCGACATGCTGAGGCAGCTGGCGGAGCTTCTCGGCGGCGCCGTCGGCGCGACGCGCGCGGTGGTGGATGCGGGGTGGGTGCCCTATTCGCTCCAGGTGGGCCAGACCGGAAAGACGGTGAAGCCGAATCTTTACATCGCCTGCGGCATCTCCGGAGCGGTGCAGCATCTGGCCGGGATGAAAAGCTCAAAAACGATTATTGCCGTCAACAAGGATCCCGAGGCGCCGATTTTCCAGTTCTCCGATCTGGGCGTTGTCGGCGATGTCTTCAAGGTCGTGCCCCAGCTGATCGAAGAGCTCAAAAAGCGCCGGGGCGCGTAAGTCGAATAAAGTCTAATCCACAGTCTTCACTGTGATCATGTTGGTGGTGCCGGGTTGATGGAGGGGCAAGCCGGCCGTGATCGCTACCAGATCGCCTTTTCTGACGACCCCGAGTTGCAAGGCCTTTCTCTGAGCCAGCCTGATCATTGCATCGGTGTTCTGAAAGGCGCGAATCTGGAAGGGATAGACTCCCCAGACCAGAGAGA
>MGSR01000035.1:6879-8666 GCA_001798565.1 Deltaproteobacteria bacterium RIFCSPLOWO2_12_FULL_60_16 | reverse complement strand
TGACATCCAAGACAGGAAAGGTGTCGCCTGCGGGCGATCTCGTCTCGCCTCTCTTTTCCGTCACTGTAGGATGAATGTTCAGGACCACGCTCCCGTCAGGCGCTATCTGAGGAGTGACTCCTAAAACCACTCCTACAGTGACCGTGCGGGGAGTGACGGTTCGGCTGGTTTGCGTGCCGGTCAGCGAAGGAGTCTCCGATATGCGGGTCTCAAAAAACACTTCGTCCGTGCCGGCGCGGATCACAGCGGTTTGGTTATTCAAGGTCGCGAGTTTAGGACTCGAAAGGACGTTGAGCTCGCCTTGAGTATTGATAGTCTCCAGCAGGGCGGAAAAAGCGGAGTTGACCACGCCGATTTGGAATCCGCCCGCGCCGGGGGCTAGACGCTGAGCCAAGATTTTGTTGGCCGAGAGCGTCGAGGCCCCCCGCAAGGCGGCCGCCTGCGCTATGGCACCCCAGTCAAGCCCAAACCGGTAATCTCCTGTGAGCGTCACCTCGACAATCCTCGCCTCTATGAGAACTTGACGCTGGACAGATCCCTCCACGCTCTCCAAAAAACTGGCGATCCGATCCAAGATCTTGGGAAAATCAGTAACAAAGATGTTTCCACCCTGTTTGTCCACAATGACCTTCCCCTTTGGAGACAGGATTTTCCCAAGCCCAGCCTCGATGTCCCTCCAAATATCAGCTTCGGCGGTCGTGCTGACGGTGCTGCTTCCCCCCACATTGCCAGCGGTTCCTCCTGTTGTTCCTGTTGTTCCTGTAGCGCCCGTGACACCTCCGCCTGCAGCTCCGATTTGTGCCGAGGTAGAAGACGATCCAGAGCGCTTAACATTAACGTACTGAAAGGAAAAAACCCTGCTCTCCGGGGCAGGCTCCGCAACTCGGATAATATTGTTCTTGATCGCGTAGCTCAGCTCCAGCAGATCCGTAAGAGTATCCAGCGCCTCCGTCAGGGTGACATTCTTGAGATCCACCGTGACACTCCCCTTGACCTTCGGATCCACTACGATATTGAAGGACGTCTGTTTGGCGATCGCCATGAGAACTTCGCGGATATCGGCGTTCCGGAGAGAGAAGCTATAGAGCCTTTCCGGCTCCCGCTTTCCTTCAATTTCCGTGACGATCAATCCCGGCAGTCTTTCTTCCGACAGGCCCCCCGGCTTCCCTGGCGCCACACTGGCGGGAGCGGGAAAAGCCTTCTGAGGAGTTTTGAGCGGCACACAACCGGGGATGGTCATCAGGAAAAGAGTCGCCAAAGCGCCCATCCAACGATACCGCACGGCAGGGATCCCTCTTCTTTGTTTCATTTTTTCCTTTCTTGTATCTGGACAGAGACCGCCGGCTCGCTGACCTTAATCATCCTCCTACGCCCGTCTCTCTCCAATACCACCGCGTCGGGACGTATTTCCGCGACAATCTCCTCCCCCACCTTTTCTCCTACGGTAACGGTGCGACCATCGATGGTTGCTACAGACTTCGGACGCCCTACAATGATGGCCTTCACTTGCAGCCCGTCGCTTTCTCGGCTTTTAGCCTTTCCGGTCTCTTCTTCTCCAGTCAAAAAAGGGTTGCGGCCCCACGGAGTTTGCTCATCCACGGTTTCGCTCTTAACGGCGACCGGCGGCAGAGCCGGGCTCGCCGCTCCTTGCGACGCAGTCGACGAAGAGGATGACGGCTTGGCCACGACAGCAGGCATCTTTTTTCCCGGGCGGAATGTCACCCATTCCGGGCGCACGTAATAAACCGCCGTGCCCGCAAGGAGGAGTATCGAAACCAGCAGCAGCC
>MGSR01000035.1:645-6854 GCA_001798565.1 Deltaproteobacteria bacterium RIFCSPLOWO2_12_FULL_60_16 | reverse complement strand
GTTGAAAGATCGCCTTTGAGATAATAGGCGTTGAGAACGACCTCCGCCACAACCTGGGGCAAAGCCCGTTGCAACTGCAGAGACTGGATCGTCACCAGGCGGGGGATCCCCTGTAAAGCCTCGAGGAAAGGGGCAATCTCCCGGTAGTCGCCGGCAAAGGTCAACTTAATGCTGAAGGAGTCTATAGGTCCTGGGCTGCCCGGGGCGGCAGGCGAAGCTGCAGGCACAGGCTGCACAACCACCGCTTGCGAAGTCCCGCCCCCAAGCGCGGGCGGTGGCGCCGGCGACGACGCAGCGGCGGTCTCCTTCGTGGTCAACGACAGATTGCTCAGGTTATAGTCCTGGGCGACGCGGCTGATGTCCTGCAACACCGGAGGAACGTCTTTCTCCTTGGGGAGGGCTCGCAAGAGGCGTTCCTGCGCTTTTTGCAGCTGGTCCCGTTCTCCCGGACTCAAGGGAGGGGAACTCCTCCACATCTCCTGCCCCTTACTCAGCTTGCCTTCCACTTGAAGAATTTCGCTGCGCAAGCGCTGGATGCCACGAATTTTGAACACCCAAAATCCCAGCAGAAGCAAAGCAACCAATCCCGCAACGGGAGCAAGAAACCGACGACTCATCTTGGGCATGCCCCACATCATCTATATCCCCCTGGATTGAGCCCGGAGCTCAAACTGGACCTTGGTTTTCCTGATCTCAGGCGCCTCTTGCCGGCTTTGAACGGCGCCATCTCCCGGCCCGCCCGCGGCCTCTTTGGACACCTGCCTTTCGACGCCCTCCGCAAGGGTCGAGATTTCCAGCGGGAGCAGCTCGATACCCTCAAAGTGTGGCGACCCCTTCAGCCCTTGGTAAAAGCGGTTGAAAGCCGCCTGCGCGGCATAAGAATCCGCGGACACCACCTGCCCCTTTAAAGTCACGAGCCATACCCCTTTGTCTTTGTCCCTCCGAACGCTCATGGAAGAAAGGAGCAGTTCGGGAGGAGCCAGTCGGCTTACGGCTTTCAAGAGCACCATCCACGATTTCCCGCCACCCCGGTTAGGGTCTATGGCCTGCTTGAGCAATCTCTCATTTTCACGCAAGACACGGCTTTCCTCAGACGCTTGGATCGCCGGCACCCACTGGCCATACAGAGCGGTCCGCTGTGCCAACAGCCCCCGGTAATAACGCTCTGTGAAGACAAGCACGAGCTGAATACTTAAGAAAACCAGCACGAGAGCTACGCCCAATCCCGGCCGTCGGATAAAGGATAGATCGATGCTGGGCCGTTTACGGACCGTCTTGCGCACCGCTTTGGGAACCAGGTTGATTCCCGCCGGAAGGTAGGCCCCCGCAACCAGCCCAAGCGGGATAAGGAAAGCGGGAAAGAGATCGCGAAAGATATTCTCCCGCTCGCGAAGCGGACTGAGATCCACCCCCGGGCCCGGCCGTACAATCTCGCCGTGAGCTCCAGTCTCTCTCTGGAGACGGATCTGGAGTTCCTCGAGGCCCTTCTCCCCGCTGAGCAGGAAGCCCGCCTCTCCCCCCTCCCGGTAACGCTGGCGGTGGTAAAGGAGGGCCCGGTTCGCTTCTCTGACTGCTTCCTCCAACAGGGCATCGACGCCCCTTTCGGCGGCCCTGCTGGAAAACTCGCGATAGAAGCTCCACACTCCGTCTTTGACTCCGAGCAGGCATCCCTGCTGGCCGACCATGTGCACGACCGCGTGCAGCCCCTTTCCCTCGCCCTGGACAAACCCGAGGGAGCGGAGCAGGGCAATCGGCGGAGTGGTAAAAAGCGCCGGCTTGAGGCGACATCGAGCGAGGAGCTCTTGTGCCCGCCCTACCTGTGACTTTGGAGCGATCGCGACCAAGACCCTTACCTCTTTGAGATTTGCTGCGTCTTTTTCTTCGATCACTTCCCAATCAAAGACAACATCCTCCCCGGCGCCGCCCCCGACCAAACGCATTTCCCGCTCCACCACAACGGCAAGCTCGCTCGCCGGCATCGACGGAAATTCCAAAAGCCGGTGCACGACGCCCGGACCCGAGAGGGTAAGGCCGACCGGGTGAGAATCGAGCCTCTTGCGTCCGACCAGCGACTCCAACTGTTGAGGAACATTCTCCGGGTTGGAGATGAGAATCTCTTCCGCCGCAAAATCATACACGCTGAGAACATTGCCTGATATCGCCCCGTGCATGACCCGGAGTTGATCCGACCCGACCTCGATTCCCAAAACACCTGACGCCCCTAGGGCCATCCTACCTCCGACCCACTCTACCCAGGCTGTCGTAGAGAGGAATGAAAATCGACAGGGCAACCGTTAAAACCACACCCGCCAGCATTAAAATGATCAGAGGCTCCAGCACCGCGAAGAGTTTTTTGACCGTGGCCGGGACCTCCCGGTCATAATATTGAGTGACCCGTTCCAGGGTGGCGTCAATAGTCCCCGTGGTCTCTCCAATGAAAATCATGCGAATCACCAGAGGAGGAAAAACGCCGGTTTCCTGAAGCGAGCGCCACAGGGATCCTCCCTGAATGACTTTTTCCCTGGCCTCGTTCACGGCTTGGGCAATCACCGCGTTGCCTACGACCCGCTCGGCAATCGAGAGGCTTTGCGATATGTCCACACCGGTCCTTAGAAGAATTCCCAGGTGATGCGAGAAGCGCGACAGACAGACCTGCTCGATCAATCCCCCGATCACCGGGAGCCTCAATTTGATCGCATCCACGATCAGCCGCCCGCTCTCAGTCGCCTTCAGAAACCGGAGCAAGAAAAAAAATCCGGTGCCAGCCAGCAGGATCCAATACCAGCCGTAGCGGACGAGATTGGCCAGCCCCATGACGACCCGCGTTACCAAGGGCAAAGGCACCTTGAGGCTCAGGATCACCGGAAGAATCCGCGGGAAGACGAATCCCACGAGAACCGCTATGAGCCCCACGACCGCGATCAAGACGGTGGCCGGATAAATTGTCGCCCGCCTGATCTCGGAGGCCAAGCCATCCTGCCATTCCAGAAAGCTGGTGAGGTGTTGCAGGACCTGCACCAGGCTTCCGCTCGTTTCCCCCGCCCTGATCATGCTGACATAAATATCAGAAAAGATTTCCGAATGACGCGACAGGGCGTCGGAGAGACTGCTGCCGCCGCGGAGATCTTCCGTGATGATTCCGATGGCCCTCTTCATCCGGCGGTTGGAAGTCTGGAGCTCCAGATCCTCGAATGCCTGAAGAATGGGGATCCCGCCTCCTATGGCGGCGCTCAGATGCACGGTGAAATTGATCAGCTCTCTTCTTTTGACCGGCCGCGTGATATAAAACGGGACCGAGCTGTCGTCTAACTTGGCGTTGACCAGGTAGAGATCCATTTCGCGCAGCGTTAAGGCAAGCTGCTCCTCGTTCTCCGCAAGCATGACGCCGGCTACCTTCTGCCCTGATCGACCTCTCGCCTGGTAGGTAAAGCGTGGCATTTCTTAGTTGTTGGTTTAATGACAATAACTTTTTGCCTACGGCTGGTAGGCTACGCGAATGACCTCATCCAGCGTTGTGACGCCCCGGCTGGCCTTTTCCACCCCGTCTTCCATCATGGTCGTCATCCCGTCCTCTCTGGCCTGCGCAAGAATCGTTTGAGCGGAACTGCGCTGCGCGATCATCTGAGAGATCGCCGGCGACAAAGGCAGAATTTCAAAAATACCGATCCGGCCGCGGTACCCGGTCTGGAAACAGCGCGAGCAGCCCTTGCCGTGGTAAAAAGTCATTTCCTGTTTCTCCCGCACTGCGACAGCCGGAGGCCTATCCGACTGCCTATCGGCGTCCCGGAAGACCTCAAAGGTCGCTCGATGGTCTTCCCGGCCGCTGCTGAGACCGACGAGCTGCAGCAGCGACTCGTCCGGCATGGACACCTCTTTGCAGTGGGGACAGATCTTTCGCACCAATCGCTGGCCCACGATCGCCACAAAGGTCGACGCCATTAAAGAAGGGTTGACGTCCATGTCCAGCAATCGAGGAATGGCGCCTACGGCATCGTTCGTATGGAGGGTGCTGAACACCAGATGGCCGGTTAACGCGGCCCGAATGGCGACATCTACGGTCTCCGCGTCCCGCATCTCCCCGACGAAGATGATGTCGGGGTCCTGGCGCAGCATCGCCCGCAGGCCGGAGGCGAAGGTCAAACCGGCTTTCGTATTGATCTGCGACTGGTGGATGTCGGGAATCTCGTACTCCACCGGATCCTCGAGCGTCATGATATTCCTTTCGGCGGAGTTCACGAACACTAGAGCGGAATACAGCGTGGTGGTTTTCCCCGAGCCCGTGGGACCGGTAACCAATATGATCCCGTTCGGCCGTTGGATGCCTTTTTTAAACACAACCAGAGCCGACGGCGAGAGGCCGAGTTGCTCCAGACCGACGATGATCCGTTCCTTGTCCAGGATCCGCAAGACGACCTTTTCGCCGTATATCGTCGGGAAGGTGGAAACCCGGAGGTCGTAGTTTCGACCCTCCCAAGGAAAACTGATCCGGCCATCCTGCGGGACACGGCTCTCAGAGATATCTATACTCGCCATGATCTTGACCCGCGTGATAACGGCCGGCTGGAGCACCTTGCTGATTCCGGGACGACTGTGCAGGATGCCGTCAATCCTGAATCGAGTCTTGACGTTTTTCTCTTCCGGTTCGATGTGGATGTCGGTCGCCTCCTCACGGACGGCGCGGCCGATCAACGCGTCCACCAGCCGGATCACCTGCGGACCGACAGTCGTCTCCCCCTCCTGAGCGCCGGCGTAGCTTTCCTTCTCCTCTTTCTTCTCAGTCTGGACGGAGCCAGTGGCTGCTCCGCCGTAGCACTTTTCGATGGCATCCAAAATTTTCGACTCGGGGGCATACCGGGTGTCAACATACAGGCGGGTGAGGAATTGGAGTTGGTCCAGCGTCGCGAGATCAAACGGATTGGCCATCGCAACCGTGAGCCGATTTTGCGAAAGGGAGATAGGGAGAAGCTTGTGTTCCACGGCGAACTGATGGGCGACCTTCTTTACCGCCTCCGGATCTACCCGGACCCGGGCCAGATCCACCCTCTCAATGCCCGCGTCCTCAGCCGAAAGGTACTGGACTGTGTCCGCGCCAAGACCGTACAGCTCCTGGAGCAGGTCGGCGAGAAGCTTCCCGGTTTTTTCCTGCTCATAGACAGCCAAAGCTAATTGCTGATCCGTGATCAAACCGGCCTCGACCGCCAGTCTGCCGATACCTTTTCTCTTACCCTTTTTGGCATTGGGCTGGCTTTCTTCCCCCGTGGAAGCGATCTTGAAAAGATCTTCCTTTGGCTCCATTGGCCCCCTTTTCCTACGCCGAATTATTTGACACTACTGCAGATAAAGAATTATACTGGCAGCCGCTGTAAAATGCAATTATAAAACAGTTACACCAAGATAATTAAGTACATATTCTACGTTGGCGAATGATGTTTTATATTCAACTTTCCTGGCTAATGGAAATTGCTATCTGAAGCCTTTAACGCATTGAACGAAGCCGAACGGTAGGCGGATTTCTGCGGGGGTCAAAATGGATAAACCGTTGCCCGGCGACTCATCAAGAGAGCATCTGAACCTGCGCCTGATTGTAATTATCCCGGTAATTTTTATTCTCGTATCGCTCGGCGTGGGTCTGCTGGCCATGACCTTGACCCAGATTGCCCTCCAACCAGCTAACCCATCCTCCAAGGAGCTGCTTATTTTGCGGCTCTCTATAGTCGCATCTTCGCTCCTGGCGGGATTTTTTGGCGCCATCCTCGCCTACCGTATCACCAAGCCGGTAAGAAGGGCGATTTCCGAGGCCCAGAAGATGATCGGCTATGTCGAGGATCGACCCCACCCAATCGCAGCCGCCAACGAAGTGCGGGCTCTTTCCGCTCTCTTCGACCAGGCGTTTGTCTCTTTCATCGAGCTTGTGCAGGCCAGAGAGATGCTTGACAACGTCAACGAAGGGATTATCGCGCTCGACAAAGAGGGAAAACTCGCGGGGATGAATCTGCGCGCCCAGGAAATGCTGGAAACCTCGCTGGCTGAGGCCCGGCACAAGAGCTTGAGCGACCTACTGGAGAAAGCCTCCGGCAACGAGGTCCTGCTGACGATTGCGCAGAGCAGCTTGCAAGAGCAGGAAGAGAGAGTTCACAACAGCGTCCCGCTTTGTTCTCCCTCAGGGAGGGAAACTCTGGTCTCGCTGAGAGTCTCGCCCTTAAAACTCA
>MGSR01000035.1:415-600 GCA_001798565.1 Deltaproteobacteria bacterium RIFCSPLOWO2_12_FULL_60_16 | reverse complement strand
AGCAGCCTTATCGCCCCGGAGAGCTTCCAGAGATCGTAGGTAGGAGCCAGCAATTCACGGAGGTCTTGGCCCTGGTTATGAAAGTTGCTCCCACGGATTCCAGAGTGCTGATCATGGGGGAAAGTGGCACCGGGAAGGGGCTCGTTGCCAACGCCATTCACCGCTTGAGCCAGCGTAAGGACCAG
>MGSR01000035.1:0-277 GCA_001798565.1 Deltaproteobacteria bacterium RIFCSPLOWO2_12_FULL_60_16 | reverse complement strand
TTTCTTGACGAGATCGGCGACATGAGCCCGTCCACCCAGGCCAAGGTCCTGCAAGTGCTTCAGGAAGGAGAATTGACCCCGGTAGGCGGAAATCAGACAAAAAAGGTGGATGTCAGGGTCATAGCCGCAACTAACAAGGATCTCTTTTTAGAAGTTCAGCAGGGAAGATTTCGCGAGGATCTATTCTACAGGCTAAACGTGGTTACCTTCAACGTCCCACCTCTCAGGGAACGAAAAGCAGACATCCCTTTGTTGGCAGAGCACTTCCTCAGCGAAG
>MGSR01000034.1:8379-8964 GCA_001798565.1 Deltaproteobacteria bacterium RIFCSPLOWO2_12_FULL_60_16 | reverse complement strand
TGGAGGAGCGGGCGATCACGGCCTGGGAGATCCTCGGCCGCGGAAAAAAAGGGTCTGCGGAGTTGTTGGTGCTCGAAGAGGCGGAGGGAAGACTCAAAGGGGTGGATCCCAAAGCGATCTTCAAGCGCCGGCTCACCTGGCAGGCGATTTCCGCTCCTCTGTTCTTCTTGCTCTGGCTGCTTTTTGTTTTTCTCGATGACGGCGTCCGTCTGGAGCGGATCTCCAAGGCCTCCCAGGCGAGCAGCGCCGCGGCCCGGCTCCGGGAATTTTCCCGGGAGCTCCGGGACAGGGCGGCATCCCAGGGACTCAGCGAGAGCCTCGAGACGGCCCGCGCCCTGGAGGGAGTCGCAGCGGAAAGACTCGCGGGAGAGGTCGACGAAAAGGGGCTGCAGGAAAACCTCGCCGGTTTGGCTGATGGGCTGCGCGGCAAAGAAGCGGCCGGGGCCGGCCCATCTGATCTTTCGTTCGCGATGGCCACGGCAGAGGGGCTGCTGGATTTGAAGGCGGAGATGGAGGCGCTGAGAACGGCTCTGCTCCCGGACTCCGCCAAAGGTCAGGAGGGGCTGGGACGGGAGGCCCTGGAGA
>MGSR01000034.1:0-8365 GCA_001798565.1 Deltaproteobacteria bacterium RIFCSPLOWO2_12_FULL_60_16 | reverse complement strand
CCCCGCCTCAAGGAAGAGATCGGAAAGAGGCTGCCGTCGTTTGAGAAGATCGAGACGAAGGATCTCCAGAGTCTCCTCGACAGGCTCGAGAAGGAAGTGGCGGCGGAGCTGGATCGCCGCACGCTCGTGGAGATCAGGGAGTTTCTCGATCATCTGCTCAGGGGAATGGAGGCCAGGGAAAACCAGATGTTGACCGGGGATGCCGGTCCGGCGGAGCAGGGGCGGTCGGCGCAGGCGGAACGGGAGAAGGCAAGAGGGATCTTTCCGGGGGATCAGCCTGGGACCAAGGAATCGGCGGAGCGCTCCCTCCCCCTCTTCCAGGCAAGCGCCGGGGCCCACTTGAAGGGGTTGTTGGGAGAAGGAAAGGGAGGCAGCTTGTCATTCCAGGGCGAGCCCAAGGGCGGCAAGAGCGAGGTTTCACAAGAGGAGATTCTCGCTTCCTATCAGCGGCAGGCCGAAGAGGAGCTTGCCTCCGAGCGCATTCCGGAGGCGCTGCGGGAGACCGTGAAGAAATATTTTCTCTCCCTGGGAATGAGCGAGAGTAAAAAATAGCGTTCAGCCGGCTGAGGGCTAAACGGAGCATTCGTTATGGAAGCAATAAACGAGATCCAGGAAAGAATGGCGCGCGCCCGCGGCGCCTTCGGCGAGGTCAAGGCCGAAATAGCGCGGGCCATCGTGGGCCATGAAGAATTGATCGAGCAGATCTTTATGGCCCTGGTCTGCGGCGGCCACTGTCTTCTCGAAGGGGTGCCGGGCTTGGGGAAGACTCTGCTGGTGCGGACCCTGGGAGAGATACTGAACCTTTCGTTTTCCCGGATACAGTTCCCCCCGGATCTCATGCCCGCCGATATTACGGGCACCAATGTCCTCACGGACGACCCCTCGGGGAAGAAGCTCTTCGATTTTCAGCGCGGGCCTATTTTTGCCCATATCGTATTGGCCGATGAGATCAATCGCGCCACTCCCAAGACCCAATCCGCGCTCCTGGAGTCCATGCAGGAACAGAGCGTCACGGTCGGGGGCAAGGTGCATCGTTTGCCAAGCCCCTTCATGGTGCTGGCGACGCAGAATCCCATCGAAATGGAGGGAACCTACCCCTTGCCCGAGGCCCAGATCGATCGTTTCTTTTTCAAACTGATGGTTCGGTATCCTAGCCGCGGCGAGCTCGGACGAATTGCGGATTTGACCACTGCCTCTCTGCCGCCTGCCCCGGACAAAGTCCTGGACGGGGACGGAGTGCTGGAAATCAGAGAATGGGTGCGCCAGGTCCCCGTGGCGGAGGCGGTCAAGGACTTTGCCGTGCGCCTGGTGCTCGCCACGCATCCGCAAGAGAGCCAGGGCGACGGCGCCCTGCCTTTGGCGCGACGGTTCGTTCTCTATGGCTCCAGCCCCAGGGGGCTGCAGAGTCTGATCCTGGCCGCCAAGGCGCGCGCCCTTCTCTCGGCAAGGCCGAACGTCTCCTTCAACGACATCCGGGCAGTCGCGCTGCCGGCCCTGCGCCACCGCATCATTCTGAATCTGGAGGCGGACGCCGAGGCGATGAGCGTGGAGAAGATTCTGGCGGAGGCCCTGGAGCGCGTCGTGGAGGTGCCGTAATTATGAGTTTCGAGTTCCGCATTCCGAGTTTCGAGGGGGAAAGTAAACCCAAGACCCGGGATGCCGGAGTCCAAGCTTTTTTTGATCCTGAGTTCTTAAAGAAGCTCGAGCGGCTCCGGCTGGTCGCCAAGCGGCTCTCCTGGTCCGGCTTCAAGGGGGAGCACCCTTCGCTCAGGAAAGGTTTCAGCCTGGAATTTTCCGACTACCGGAAATACCAGAGGGGCGACGACCTGCGCTACGTCGATTGGAACATCTACCGCCGGCTGGACCGGCTCTGCCTCAAGCTCTTTACGGCCGAGGAGGAGTTGAACGTTTATCTTATGATCGATACCAGCCGCTCCATGGCAGAGGGCGATCCGCCCAAGATCGAGTACGCGAAGAGGGTCGCCGCGGCGCTCGGCTACATCGGGCTCAAAAACCTCGACCGGGTGGGGGCGACGGCCTTTTCCGCGCGGGCCCTCTTGCCGCTGGAGATGGGACGGGGAAGAAGGCAGATCCTCGCCCTTTTCAGTTTTTTGGCCGGGCTCTCCTGTCGGGGAGAGACAGACCTGGAGGGCGCCGCCCAGTCCTTCGCCGCGGTTTTTCCGCGCACCGGACTCGTCGTGCTGGTGAGCGATCTCTTCGATCCCGAGGGCTGGCGGGCCGGCCTCGAGGCTCTGCTGAGGAAGGGATATCAGGTTCTGGTCATCCATATCCTGGACGAGCGGGAGATCTCCGTGGCGCCGCGGGGCGATGTCTCGCTCTTCGACGTCGAGAGCGAGAGGGAGAGAAGGCTCTTTCTGGACGATGCGCTGGTCGAGCGCTTCGACGAAGAGCTTAGGGATTACCTCAAGGCCGTGGAGTCGTTTTGCATAAGCCGCAACGTGGATTATCTCCGCACCACCACGGCGACGCCGTTTGAGGATTTCGTTTTGCTCACGCTGCGCCAAATCCGCAGCGTCCGGTAAACGTAATGATGAGTGTTGGCTTAAAACTAATAACCAATAACTAGTAACTTGTTTTCGGTGGGCGGTATCCGATGAATTGGGGATTCCCTCTATCCTTCCTCCTGCTCCTGGGCGTTTTTCCCTTGATCGTCTTTCTGCACAGCTTGAGGCCCAGGGGCCTCAAGGTGAGCACCACCACACTGTTTCTCTGGGAGCGCTTGCTCAGAGAACGGACCGTGGGGAGCAGGCTCGGGCGCCTGTTGAAGAAGAATCTCCCGCTCGTGCTCCAGCTCCTGAGCGCTTTGATTCTCATCACGGCGCTGGCCGATCCCTCGCTGCTCTCGTGGGGCGCCCCGGCGGGGGACACCGTGGCCGTGGTGGATTTGAGCGCGAGCATGAAGGCGAAGGGCCGGTCGGGAAGCCGGTTCGATGATGCCCGTAGAGAGCTCCTCTCGCTCATCGACGCGGCGCCCGCCGGACAAAAAATGATGGTGGTCGGCGCCGCGGCTGCGCCACGGCTTTTGTCCCCGTTTACCGAGGACAAGAAAAAGCTCAGGGATCTCGCCCGCGCGCTTCAGCCGACGGACGGGGCCGCTGAAGTCAAAGAGGCGATTCTCTTCGCCCATTCGTTCTTGAAGCGGTCAAGCCGCGATCGCGTGGTGGTCCTCAGCGACGGCGCCTTCGACGGCGCCGAGGAGCTGCCGTGGAATTCTCCTCATCTCCGTCTGGTCAGAGTGGAGGGGCCGAGCGACAACGTCGGGATCATCAACTTTGAGTTCCGCCGCGCGCCGGGCCTTCCGGGTCGTTACGAGGCGATGGTGGGCGTCAGGAACTTCACTCCCCGCCCGGTGAGCGTCCCGGTGACCCTGACCGTCGGGGAAAAGAGGTTGGTCCAGGAGAATATCGAGATCGCCCCGCAGCAAAGCCGAGTTCTGATCTATCCTTACGAGGGGACTCTGAGCGGCCGAGCCACAGCGGTCCTGGGAATCGAAGACGATTTTTCCACCGACAACCAGGCCTACCTGGCGCTTTCCGAATCCCGTCCGATGAGCATTCTTTATGCCGGCAAGGGCAATCCCTTCCTGGAGCATCTCTTTCGCTCCCTCGGGGTGCGGGTAAGCCGCCTGGCGCGGCTCGACCCCGATTCTCTCTCCGCGGCGCTCCAGGCGCACGACGTGATCGTGCTCGACGGGATTCCTTCGCCGCCTCTGGTGGAGGGGAATTTCCTCCTCATCAACACGGTAGGCGCCGGCCTGCCGTTGAGCGCCGGCGAGAGAATCTTCCGCCCGCGCCCCTTGCCGCAGCTTGCCCGCCATCCCGTCACGGCGGGCATTCGTCTGGATGATCTCTATATCCGGGAGGCGCGCCGACTGGTCCCGGCCGGGGCCGGGCTCCCTTTGGCCGTGTCCCGCGAGGGGCCGCTGATCGTCGCGTTGGAAAAAGGCAGGCTGCGCGCCCTGGCGATCGGCTTCGACCTGGCAGCTTCCGACCTGCCTTTCAAAGTCGCTTTCCCCGTTCTCCTCAGCAACGCCTTGGATTGGTTTCAGCCCAAGAGGCCGGAATTCCCGGCCACCGGAGTTCCAGCGGGCAAGCCCTACCTGCTGCACCTGCACGGCACGGATGAACAGGTCGAGTTGAGAAGCCCCTCGGGCAGGAGGGATAAATTGAGAGCGCTCACCAATCCGATCTCCTTTGCGGATACCTCCGAAGCGGGCTTTTATACTTTCAAGAGTGGCAGCCGGGAGGGAGAATTTGCCGCCAATCTTTTCAGCGAGAGCGAGTCCCGGATCGCTCCCCGGGTCCGGCAGGGCCCCGCCGAAAACAGCGCGGCCGGGGGCCGGGAAGAGGCGGAGCGCGGCTTTTCTCTTTGGCCTTACCTGCTCCTATTGGTCTCTGTCCTGCTGGCGGTCGAGGCCTATTTGGTCTTTCGCCAGGGCCTCTCCCTTTATCCCCTGGCGCTGCGCGCCCTGGCGTTCACGGCGCTTATGATCGCCGTTATCAACCCTAAAATCTTTAGAGCCATCGACGCGCTGGACGTGATCGTCGGGGCCGATTTCTCCCGCAGCGTAGGGCAGGAGGGAAAAGATAAGGCCGTGGAGGTCCTGGAGCGGGCGCGCCGGATCAAGACTGCCGCTACGCGGGCGGGGCTGTTCTTTTTCGGCCGGCAGCCGGCATGGGAGTTTTTTCCGCGCGCGGATCTTCCCCTGGCCGACTTTTCTCCGGCGCTGGCCCGGCAGGATACGAACCTCCAGGCGGCGCTCCAGGCGGCCCTGGCCCAGATCGGCGAGGGGCGCGAGGGCAGGATTCTGCTCATTTCCGACGGCAACGAAAATCGCGGCGAGCTCTCCAAGGTGCTGCCGCTGATCCGTTCGCAAGGAGTCCCGGTCTGGGTCCTGCCGGTCAGCCTCACTCAGGGGAAAAACGAGATTTATCTCAGCGACCTGGCGCTGCCGCAGCAGGTGGACAGCGCGGAGACCTTCGAGGTGCGGGGCGCCATAGAGGCGCTGCGCGATGCGCCGGCGCGGGTGAAGCTTTTGCGCGACGGCATTATTCGGAGAGAAGAGGCGGTAGCCCTGAAGGGCGGCACCAATTGGCTCCGCTTCCGCGACAGCCTGCGCGAGCGGGGCAGCCATACCTACGAGCTGCTGGTCGAGTCCTCCGACGACAGCCTGGCCGAGAACAATCTCCTGCAGGGCGTGGTGGAAGTCCAAGGTCCGCCGCGGCTCCTCTACCTGCGCACGCAGGGCGCGGGCCAGCGCCTGATGCCGCGCGTCCTGGCGCTGCAGGGCTACTCGGTGGTGGAATCCGCGGCCGAGGAGCGCGCGCTTTCCTTGCCGGAGCTTTCTTCCTTCGATCTCCTGGTCCTGGATGATGTGCCGGCGCACCGTCTCTCTCCGGCGAAGATGGAGGCGATCGAAAAATATGTCCGCGATCTCGGCGGCGGCCTGATCGTTATCGGCGGAACCCAGAGCTATGGCGCCGGGGGCTATTATAAGACTCCGCTGGAGCGGCTTCTGCCGGTGGACATGCGGCCTCCCGCGCGCCTCGACCTCCCCCAGGTGGCGCTCCTCTTCGTCCTGGATAAATCGGGCAGCATGGGAGCGGGGCCTCCGGGGGCGACCAAGCTCGATCTGGCGAAAGCGGCGGCCTTCGCTGCCGCCGATCTCCTCAACCCCTCCGACCAGGTGGGCATCCTCGCCTTCGACGCCGGCTGGGATTGGGCCCTGCCCTTTCGGCAGGTGGGCAAGGGGGAGTTGATCTCCGAGCGCCTCTCCTTGCTCCAGTCCGACGGCGGCACGGATCTCTACAAGGCGATGGTCGAGGCGCAGCGCGCTCTTTCGGCCAAGGCTGCCGCGGTCAAGCACCTGTTGATCCTCTCCGACGGATTGACCGACAAGGCGGATTTTCGCTCCCTGGTGACCCGGATGGCGCGCGACAGGATCACGGTGTCCACGGTGGCGCTGGGGCAGGACGCCGACGTCGTCTTGCTGACCGATATCGCCAGGGAGGGCAAGGGGAGAAGCTACGTGACGGCCGACCCAAAGGCGATTCCGCAGATCTTTACCACAGAGACGCTGCTGATCTCGCGCGATCTCCTGGTCGAAAAGCTGACCCATCCCGCAGTAACGGCCGGCACCGGCCCGCTGAAAGGCTTCGGGCAAAAAAAGATTCCTCCCCTTCGAGGCTACGTCCTCACCCATCGCAAGCCTGCGGCGGAGCTGCTGATGAAGGCGGGGGAGGATCCCCTGCTGGCCTCGTGGAGCTATGGGCTGGGTAAGGTCGTCGCCTTCACTTCGGACCTGACCGGGCGCTGGGGGAAGGAGTGGCTTGAGTGGGAGGAGTTTCCGCGCCTGGCCGCCCAGCTGGCGCGCAGCGCGACCCGAAAAGTGTCGGAGCATAGGGTCCGGACCGAGTTGAAGCAAGAAGGAGAAGAGGTAAGAGCGGTCGTCGATCTGGTCTCCCGAGAGGGGGGGTTTGTCAATCACCTCAAGCTCCAGGGCAATATGACGGGGCCGGATCGGGCCACCTCGACAAAGAGCCTTGAGCAGAGCGCTCCGGGCCGCTACGAGGGCCGGTTTTCTCTCGGGCAGAGAGGGGTCCATCTGCTCACGATCTACGAAGAGGGAAAAGAGCACGAGACTCGCCTGGCGGCTGCCACCGTGCCCTTTATCGTCCCTTATCCCAGGGAATACCGCGAGATGAGGCCCAACACGGCTCTGCTGAATAAACTCGCCGAGGAGAGCGGCGGCGAGGTGCTGGATCCGGATAACATGGAAGAGGGGGTCAAGCGCCTCTTTACTCCGGAGCCGAACAAGAGCCGCGCCGCCGAGGAGACCTGGTGGCCGCTCTCCGGCCTCGGCCTGTTTCTGTTTCTCGCCGACCTGGCGATGAGGAGATGGCCTGGGAGAAATCGGACTTGATTCCCCTGGGAATGAAAAGCAGCCACGGCCATGATTGCCGCCAACATAAATAGGAGCACGAAATGAAAGTCCTACCACTGTCGGAGGTTAAAGCCACGCTTGGGAAGATTGTTGACCTTGTAGAACATAAGGACAAATCGATCACTATTACGCGGAGAGGCAGGCCCGTTGCAGTGATGCTCAGTAAGAGGCAATACGATAGCTGGCAGGAGACGGTTGAGATTTCGAAAGATTCTTACTTCATGAAAGAGATCCGTGCCGGGATACGGACTCTTCGACGCACGAAAAGGCGCTACACTATCGAGGAACTATTTTCTGACTAGAGCTTGGCGTAGATACCAAAGTCAGAAGTGAGATGGGCTCCCGCTTTGATATCTCAACAATCTTTGGGACAGGTCAAGGACCAGCGTGAAGAAGTTGTACAGCGCGCAGGATCCTCTGATGATCGGCCATCTGAAGAACGTACTTGAGAGTCAGGGGATCGAGTGCGTGGTTAAGAACACTTATCTTGCCGGCGCGGTGGGCGAGATCCCGCCGATCGAGTGCTGGCCGGAGCTTTGGGTGGTAGAGGATGCCCTATACTCCATGGCTGCAGAGACTCTCGATAAAGCCCTGGCTCCGCTCGGGTCCGTTAAAAAGCCTTGGCGATGCGGGAAGTGCGGCGAGGAGGTGGAAGGCCAGTTTACCGAGTGCTGGAACTGCGGGAATAATCGGCCGTGAGGCGATTTTTTACCCTCTTAACGTAATCACAATGGTGCCGGCGACGGTTAAGGCCGTGCCGATGATGGTGCGCAGGCTCACCTGCTCGAGATCGCGGAAGATCAGCAGCGCCGCAAGCACCACCCACATGGGGCTGGTCGCGATGAGAGGCGAGACCGTGGCGACCGGCGCCAGGCCGAAGGCGGTGATAAAGAGGAGAAATCCCAGATTCTCGAGCAGGGCGGCGATCACAAGGCTCTTCAAGCCTTTGCGGCTCCAGATCGGACGCTGGAACCTTTTTATGAGGGGCAGGAAGCTGAGATAGGCCGAGAGCGAAGTCGCGCCTACCAGAGCCGTAAAAAATAGCGGATAGTAGGAAACGGTGAGACCGTAGCGCACGACGGGCTGAATCAGCCCTGAGATGAGCGCCGCAGTCAGAGGAAAGAGGGCATGCCACCAGCGGCCAGCCGAAGGATCGTCCTTTCGCTGCCAGGTGATGAAAAAGGTCCCGGAGACTACCAGGAGGGTGCCCGCCAGGACGAGCGGTTTGAGCTCTTCGTTTAAGAAAATAAGCGCGAAGAGCGCGCCGAACAGGGGATAGCTCGATCTCAACGAGACGCTGCGCGAGGCCCCCATGGTGACTATGCCGATGTAGGTGAGCGTCCGGATGACGGGCATCACAAAGCCGATTCCCACGAACAGGACTGCAGGGAAATAGGATAT
>MGSR01000033.1 GCA_001798565.1 Deltaproteobacteria bacterium RIFCSPLOWO2_12_FULL_60_16 | reverse complement strand
AGTTCGGTGGGCTCTTTGAACCTGCACGACTGGTGCTTTGGCCTTGCTCAGCGAGCCCCCTCGCTCACCGGCGCGAGCGAGGGGAGCGCGAGCGAGGCTGCGGACGTAGAGACAAAAAGGATCGGTTTAAGCACTGCTCCATCGGCCGCAGCCGAGAGCGCGTTCCCCGAGGGAGCTATTGCATCGATCTCGAGAGACGCCTCCGGCAAAAGCGCCTAGCAAAGTGTGGACTAAAGACATATGCTTCGACTACCTGATTTCAACTACATAAAACCGAAGTCGCTCAAAGAGGCCGCGCGCCTGCTCGCCGATCTGGGGCCCGAGGCCATGGCGGTGGCCGGCGGCACGGATGTCTACCCCAAGATGAAGCGCGGCCAGTTCACGCCGCGCCACCTGGTCTCGCTCAGGCCCCTTGCCGAGCTCAAGGGGATCCGCCCTCAAGCCAGAGAGGGGATGTGGATCGGCGCCGGCGAGACCCTGACCAGGGTGTCGCAAAACAGCGCCGTTCAGAGGCGCTTTCCGGCCCTGGCCCACGCGGCGGGCTCGGTCTCGACGCCCCAGCTCCGCAACGCCGGCACCATCGGCGGCAATGTCTTCGTCGACACCCGCTGCAACTACTACGACCAGACCTTCTTTTGGCGCGAGGCCGCGGGCTTTTGCATGAAGAAGGACGGCGACATCTGTCTGGTGGCGCCCAAGAGCAAGTCCTGCCTGGCGCTCTTTTCCTCGGACACGGCGCCCGTGCTGTTGAGCCTCGGCGCTCTTGCCCTCCTGGTCGGCCCCGACGGGCCTCGCACAGTCCCCTTCGACGAGATCTATCGGGACGACGGAATGCATTTCATCACCAAGCGCGGCGATGAGCTGCTCAAGGGGATGCTGATCCCGCGCGCGAGCTTCGGCCTCGGCAACGTCTATCTCAAGCTGCGCCGGCGCGGCTCGTTCGATTTTCCGATTCTTGGAGTGGCCGCGGCTATGTCGATGGACCGGCAAGGAAGCTGCCTTTCGGCCAAGCTGGTGCTGACGGCGGTCGCTTCGGCGCCGAAGGTGGTGGACGAAGCCTCTCGCCTGCTCGTAGGAAAAAAAATCAGCCGGGAGCTCATCGAAGCCGCAGCCGAGGCCGCGGCAAAGGTCTCACATCCGGTGGACAACGCCGATCTCGATTACTGGTATCGCAAGCGCATGACCAGCGTCTACGTCAAGCGCGCGCTCGCCGGGCTGGCCGGAATAGAGCTGGAAGCCGAAAGAGCCGGGAAGAAACCGAACCAGGTATGAGAAGAGACTTGAGCGGCTTCCTCCGCAAGCTGGAGGAGCGGCTTCCCGATGACCTCGTCCACGTCGAGCGCGCCGTCGCCCCGGCCCGCTACGAGGTCACGGCCCTGCTCCAGCATCTCGAAAACGACCGGAAATTTCCCGCGCTGCTCTTTGACAAGCCGCTCGATGTCGACGGCAAGCCCTCCTCCTTTCCGCTCTTGAGCAATGTCTTTGCCACGCGGCGCCGCTGCGCCCTGGCCCTGGGGCTCGACCCGAATGACGAAGGACTGCCGCTCAGTCTCGAATATGCGCGGCGCGAGGAGCAGCTTATTCCCCCGGTCGTTGTCCCCGCGGACGAGGCGCCGGTCAAGGAGGTCGTCAAGCAGGGGGACGAGGCGAATGTCCACGAGTTTCCCGTAGTACGCCACCACGCCATGGACCCCGCCCCCTATCTCGACATGACGCCGGTGATGAAGGATCCGGAGGGCGGCTTCTACAACGTGGCGTTTCTCCGCAACATGGTCAAAGGGCCGAGACGGCTCGGCATCCATATGTCGCCCCGGCACAGCTGGCAGATCCATCGAAAGAACGAGGAGAAGAAACGGCCCACACCCGTCGCCATCGTGGTAAGCCACCATCCGGCCTTCTACTTAGGCGCGCTCAACGTTTCCCCTTTCGGCGTCGATGACTACGCCCGCATCGGCGCGATCATGGGGGCGCCGCTCCGGCTCACCGCCTCCGAGACCTGGGACAAGGATTTCCTGGTGCCGGCGGACGCGGAGATCGTGATCGAGGGGCAGGTGCTGCCGAACGTCAAGGAGGCGGAAGGCCCCTTCGGCGAGTTCACCGGATACTACGGACCGCAGCGGCTCCGTTGGGTGATCGAGGTGACCGCGGTCACGCACCGGCGCCACGCGATCTTCCAGCACATCTTCACCGGCCACCGCGACACCTGGGTGCTCGGCGGCATCCCCAAGGAGGGAAGCCTCTTCAACTTGATTCGCGGCGTCGTTCCGACCGCCAGGGCGGTCCACTTCCCGATCTCGGGCTGCTGCCGGTTCCACTGCTATATCGCGATCGACAAAAAGGTCGACGGCGAAACCAAGCAGGCCGCGCTGGCGGCCCTCGGCGGATGCGACTTCGTCAAGCACGTGGTCGCCGTGGACGCCGATATCAACATCTACAACGAGGAGGAGGTCCTGTGGGCGGTGGCCACGCGCGTGCAGGCGGACCAGGCCGTGGACATCATCAAGAACGTCAAGGGCAACACGCTCGATCCGTCCCAGACCGACGACATCATGACCGCGAAGATGATCATCGACGCCACCCGGCCCGCGCAGAAAGCCTACGCGGCGCGGGTGCAGGTGCCAAAAGAGGCGATGGCCAAGAGCCGGCTGGAAGATTTCATCCCGCGCGCCGAGCTCGAGCGGCTGCCCAAGGGGTGAGTTGAAGTGGAGTAAATCAGCTATGACCCAAGACCTTCGCAGCTATCTGGAGCTGGTCAAAAGCAAAATGGCCGAGGAGTTTGTCGCGATCTCCAAGGAGGTGGATCCCGCCTACGAGATCACGGCGATCGCGGCCAAGGTCGAGCGCGAGGTAAAGCGCCGTCCGATCCTCCTCTTCAAGAAGGTCAAGGGAAGCAGGTTTCCGGTGCTGACCAATCTCCATGCCGGCCGCAGCCGCCTCGCCCTGGCCATGAACGTCGCGCCTGAGGCGATGCAGGCGGGCTATTTGAAGGCGATGGAAAAACCGCTCAAGCCGAAGATCGTCGCCAAAGGGCCGGTCCAGGAAGTCGTTTTCAAGGAGAGCCGGATCAATCTCTATGATCTTCCCCAGATCATCCACCACGAGGGGGACGCCGGCCCCTATCTGACCGCGGCCATATCTTTCGCCAGGAGCCCGGACGGCGATATCTGGAACTGCGCCTACAACCGCCTGATGATCCAGGGGCGGGACCGCACATCCATTCATCTCACTCTGGCCAAGCACCTGTGGGAGTTCTACTGCGCGGCCGAGGCGAAGAAAGAGCCGCTTCCGGTGGCCTTCGCCATCGGCGTTCATCCGGCGATCGCGCTGGGCGCTCTCGCCATCGGCTCGATCGACGAGGACGAGCGGGGCGTCATGGGCGCCCTGCTGGGTGAGCCGCTCGAGCTGGTCCGGTGCGAGACTTCGGACCTGCTGGTGCCGGCCCACGCCGAGATGGTGATCGAGGCCGAGATCCTGCCTGACGAGCGCACCGCCGAGGGGCCGTTCGGAGAGTTTACCGGCTACAGCCTGGGCGAGCGGCAGCGCGAGGTCGTCAAGGTGCGCGCCATCACGCACCGCAAGGAGCCGCTCTTTCAGGATATCAACGTCGGCCATCTCGACCATATGCTGCTCTCGACGGTGCCCATCGAGGCGAATCTCTACCGGGCGGTGCGCGCCATGGTCCCCTCGGTCAAGGCGGTGCGCGTGCCCGCGCCGTTTACCTGCTACATCGCCATCGAGCAGCGCATTACCGGCCAGGCCAAGAACGCGATGCTGGCGGCTCTGGGCGGCGATCTCTATATGAAGCGGGTCGTGGTGGTGGACCACGACGTCGATATCTTCAACGATCGGGCGGTCAACTGGGCGATGGCGACCCGCTGCCAGCCCGACCGGGACATCGCGATCATCACCAACGCGCGCGGATCGGACCTCGACCCTTCGACCCAGGAGGATGGCTACACGGCCAAGTGGGGCGTGGACGCCACCGCCAAGCCGTCGCTGGCCGCCTATGTGCCGAGGCACCGGGTGCCGGCCGCTGTCTGGAAGCGGATCGACCTCAAAAATTTTCTCTCGTAAGCCGTGCAAGAGAACTTCGTCTGTCACCTGGAAGCGAACGCGCGCCGCTACGGAAGCAAAACCGTCCTGGTCTGGGAGAACAGCAGTCTCACCTGGTCGGAGCTTGACGGCCTGGCATCCGGATTTGCTCGATATCTTTCAGGAAATGGCGTGAGGGCGGGAGACCGGGTTGCCATCGTGCTGCCAAACCGTCCCGAGTTTGTCATCGCCTTTTTGGCCCTGCTCAAGCTCGGCGCCACGCCGGCGCCGCTCAATCCCCTGCTCAAGAGCGAGGAGCTCGCGGGCTACACCGAGGATCTCAGACCGAGGCTGGTCATCGATCAGGTAAAGGCGGAGCCCGGCCGCTGGCGCACGGTGAGTCAAACCAGCGCGCCGGGATTGATCCTTTACACTTCCGGAAGCACCGGCCGCCCCAAAGGGGCGCTGTTCAGCCACGGCGCCATCACCTTCGCCAACCGCTCGTGGGGCGAACCGGTCATGAGACTTACACCGGAAGATACGGTTCTCGCGGCCTTGCCTCTGGCCCACTCCCTCGGACTCAAGGGCACCCTGCTTGCGCCCCTTTTATTCGGCTCCGTCGTCGCCTTAGTTGAGCGCTTCAGCCCTGAAGCGGTTTTTGACGCGATTCGAAGGCATCGGGTGAGCGTTTTTCCCGGCGTCTCCACGCTCTTTCGCAGGCTGCTCAACTCGCCAGCGTTTTCGCAGGCCGACTTCTCGAGCTTGAGGCTCGCGGTTTCCGGCGCCGCGCCCTGCCCGTGGGAGCTGGCGAGCGAATGGCGCGAGAAAACCGCCGTAAGGATACTGCGCGGCTACGGCATGACGGAAGTGCCCCGTCCCATCTCCTATGACGCGGACGATCCAACCGATGTCCCGGATGCCGTCGGCAAGGCTGTGCCGGGCGTGGAGGTACGAGCTGTCGACGGCGCCAAGACGACGCCCCAGGGGGAGAACGGCGAGCTGCTCATCAAATCCCCGGCCGCGATGGCGGGCTACCTCGACGATCCCGAAGAGACGCGCGCGGTGCTGGAAGAGGGCTGGATTAAGACCGGCGATCTCGTCACGGTCTCGCCGGAGGGCTACGTGCGCATCGTCGGCAGAAAGAGGGACAGGATCTTAAGGGGCGGCTATTCGATTTTTCCCCAGGAGGTCGAGGCGGTTCTGCTCTCCCACCCCGCGGTCGCCGAGGCCGCAGTGGTCGGCATCCCCAGCCCGGATCTGGGCGAAGAGGTCGCCGCCTTCGTCGCGCTCAAGCCCGCGGCCCGGATCACTCACGAGGAGCTCCTCGATCACTGCAAGGAGCGCCTGGCGCGCTTTAAGTATCCCCGGCAGGTGAGGATACTGCGTGAGCTCCCGAAAGGACCAACCGGAAAAGTACTGAGGTCGGAACTGGCGAAGGAAGAGTTTTAACCGGAGAGGGATGAAGATAAGGGTGCTGAAAAACCATGTTTGCAGCCTGGTCAAAAAGGTCCTAGATGCAAGGCGCGCGAGAAACCGACGAGCGAAGGCGTACTTAGAAAGTACGTTGGAGCGAGGCGGTCGAGCGCAACGAAGCAGATAGGCCTTTTTCAGCGGGCTGCTACGTGTCCCGCTCGCTTGTCGGACCGACCTCGCCGGTGCACCAGGGAACGAATGCCTTCATTTTGCACGTCGCGCCGTGGGCCGCGAGCTCCTTCTCGAAGATCTTGTGGATCTCGCGGTCTTCGTCCTCGTACTCGACCTGCCAGCCGCCCTCCTTCATGCTCCGGTCGGCGCCCTCCCCGCCGCCGCCCCGGGGCGAGTACAGGCCCATATCCCCCGGCCTGAGCGCCAGGTAGCGGGCCCGAGTGGTGCCGGAGTTGAAGTGCTGGTGGACACAGTTGTCGCTCGGGACGGTGACCATGGAGCCGAGCTGCCAATCGCACTTGATCATGTCGGAGCGGTCCTCCTTGGTCCAAATCAAGGAGTAGCCGCCGGTGCCGCTGAGCAGCACCAGGTGCGCGCCCGGGCCGTGGCGGTGGGCCTTCTTGTAGGTGCCTATGGGGAACTCGGAGATGTGACTCTTGGTGTTGTTGTTGGCCATCTCCAGCATCGCGTTGATGCCTCCTGCGCCCCGCTCCTTCCATCCGTACAAGCGCATGTCCGGCGCGTTGGCGATGAAATTGGACTCCCAGATGCGCCGCTTGAAGAGCTTGCCCTTGCCGCTGAAGTAGTCTTCCTCGCCCGAATAGCGGCCGCGAAACATGTAATCGCAGTTGAATATGAATTCGTGGTCGCCGAACAGGCGCATCATCGGGGGCGCGTTGGTCACGGCGATGTAGCGGGCAGGCTCGCGGCCGCTGCCGTTGAAGTTCTGGTACCGGGCGTTGAGCGGAATGGAAAAGAGGCTGCCGGCGCTCCACTCGAAGCTCTGCTTGCGCTTCTCGTCCTTCTGATCGTGCCAGATCGTCGTTGCCCCGCGGCCCGAGACCACATAGATCGCGAGCTCGTACAGGTGGTGCTCGGGCTCGGACTTGCCCCCGGGCTTGATCTCGACCACATGGCAGTCGTTGGGCATGTGGCGGTTGGCGATGTGGACGACCGCGCCGTCGCCCCCCTTACGGGGCCACGGCCCGAGCTCGAGCTTCGAAAGGCTCGGGAAGTAGAAGTCCTCGTAGACTTTCACGCCTTCCCGCTTCAGCCATTCGGCGTACGGGTCGGCTTTGCTGTAGTCTTTGAGGTCGTCCTTGGGGGTCTCGGCAATCTTCATGTCGGTGCCTAGCATGACCACGGTGGCAATCCTCCTCTACTGAAAATGATAGGAATTCGCCTGCTGCAAAGCTATTGGATTCTAAGGATAGAAGTCAAGCAGATATTAGCATGGACCCGACCCCGAATCTCCGTGATGCGGTAAATAAAATGTCCTTAGCATCTCCGTCAAGCTCCTTCGGGGAAAAATTTGGAGCCACCCGCCGGATTCGAACCGGCGACCTGCTGATTACGAATCAGCTGCTCTACCGACTGAGCTAGGGTGGCTTAATGGGGACTGAACATATGGACGATCGCGCCGACGACAAAAGCGCCGATGTAGGCGGCCAGCAAATCGAATATGACAGAAAACTCGGACACCTGATCGAGAACGTCCTTGATGCCGAGATAGCGAATGGCGAACTGGCCGAGAAAAACCCCCAACGCCCCGACGATGAAGAAGAGCGCCGGGTTGGTTTTTTTCGCCTGCGAGACCGTTTTCATTCCGGCAAAACCGGCGATCGCGGCAAGAACAATACTCAACAGCAGATTGTCCTGCAGATATTGGAGCGCTTCCTGTGCGACCTCTTTCATAACCTCACCCCTTCCAGAGCGCGAGGATCTCGCGCGCGGCTGCGAGCGGATCGGCGGCGGCGAGCACCGCGGAGATCAGGGCGACGCCGGCGGCGCCGCTCTCCTTCACCTCGGCTATGTTGCCCGCCTTAATGCCGCCAATAGCATAAACGGGAAAAGGAACTTTTTCCACTACTTCCCTCAGCCGTCCGCTGCCCTGAGGTTTCCCGTAGACGGCTTTCGAAGGGGTCTCAAAGACCGGCCCGAATAGGATGAAGTCCGCTCCCGCCTCCTCGGCCGCTTTCGCCTCCGCCAGAGAATGGGTGGAGACCCCGATGAGCTTTTTTTCTCCGAGCAACTCCCTGGCGGCCCCGACCGGCATGGAGCTCACTCCCAGCTGCACTCCGTCGGCATCGACCCCGAGGGCGACATCGACCCGGTCATTGATAAAAAGGCCCGCCCGGTAGCCTTCGCAAAGCCTCTTCATTTTTTCCGCCAGGATAAAAAGCTCCCGGCCGCCGAGATCCTTCTCCCGGAGCTGGACCGCCCTCACCCCGCCTTCCAAGGCGCGCCCAATAACCCATGCCAAATCCTTTCCGGCCGTCTGCTGACGATCGGTGACGAGATAGAGGTCGAAGTCGGGGAGGCGGGGCGCCAAGGGAGATTTTCACCCCAGGACGCCGTCCAGGGGGCTGGAGGCGGTGGCGTAGAGCTTTTTCGCGATGCGCCCGGCGAGAAACGCCTTTCTTCCCGCTTCGACGGCGAGCCTCATCGCCTCCGCCATCAGGATCGGATCCTTGGCGCCGGCGATGGCGCTGTTCATCAGCACCCCGTCGCAGCCCATCTCCATGGCGATCGCCGCATCCGAGGCGATGCCCACGCCGGCGTCGACAATGACGGGGACCTTGGCATGCTCCAGGATGATCCGTATGTTGTAGGGATTGCGGATGCCGAGGCCCGACCCGATCGGCGCGGCCAGAGGCATGACCGCGGCGCAGCCCATCTCCTGGAGCTTTTTTGCCGTGACCGGATCGTCGTTGACGTAGGGCAAGACGATAAATCCCTCTTGGATCAGCAGCCGCGCCGCCTCCAGCGTAGCCGGAATATCGGGGAAGAGGGTGCGCTCGTCGCCGATCACTTCGAGCTTGACCATCTTGCCCACCCCGGCCTCGCGCGCCAGACGGCAGGTCCGGACCGCCTCGTCCGCCGTGTAGCAGCCCGCGGTGTTCGGCAGAATGGTATACTTTTTAGGATCGAGGTAGTCGAGGAGATTCTCCTTGCTCGTGTCGGTGATGTTCACCCGGCGCACCGCGACGGTGACGATCTCCGCCCCCGAGGCCTCGATCGCCCTTTGGGTCTCGCGGAAGTCCTTGTATTTTCCCGTCCCCACGATGAGACGCGACTGATAACTCTTGTCGGCCAGCTTGAACAGGTCTGCCATAATTCGCCCCTTTATCCTCCACCGACGAAGTGGACGATCTCGACCGAGTCTCCCTCCTTCAAGGGGGTGGCGGCGTGAGCCTCGCGGGAGATCACATCGCGGTTGAGCTCCACGACCACCCTGCCGGGACGAATCCCAAGCTCTTTTAAGAGCTGTTCCACGGTGTCCGCGGAGACTTGCTTCTTTTCTCCGTTGATTAGAATAACCACCTAATTAAAAAACCGTATCCGGATGACCACAGGGAGTG
>MGSR01000032.1 GCA_001798565.1 Deltaproteobacteria bacterium RIFCSPLOWO2_12_FULL_60_16 | reverse complement strand
AGGCAGGAAGAGGAGGCTTCTCAAGCGGAAAGGGAAAGATCTTCGGGAGGAACACATGGCAAAGATCGTTCTCGTCGATGATGATCCCATATCCCTGAGGATAGCCGAAAAACGGCTCAGCGCCTCGGGCCATGAGGTTCTTACCGCATCGGATGGGAAGACCGGGCTTCAGCTCGTCCGCGCCGAAAAGCCCCAACTGGTGCTGACGGACTTGATGATGCCGGGGATGCACGGCTTTTCGCTCATTCAGGAAATCCGCAATGACTCGTCTTTGAGCCAGACCCAAGTTATCGTGAGTTCGGGCAAGGCCTATCCGGTCGACATCAAAAAGGCCAAGGAGCTGGGAGCGGCCGGCTATTTGACGAAGCCTGTCGATCCCGAAAAACTACTGGAGGTGGTGCAGTCGGCGCTGAGCGCGTCGGAGCCTGATCTCAAGGTCAAGTTCTGGGGCACGCGGGGCTCCATTCCTACTCCAGGCCGGGCCACGCTGCGCTACGGCGGCAACACCTCCTGCGTCGAGGTCCGTTGTGGAGAGCATATTATCATGCTCGACTGTGGCACCGGCGCGCGTGAGATGGGTCTCGCTTTAAGCCGTGAGTTCAAGGGCCGGCCGCTCGATATTCATCTCTTTGTGAGCCATACCCATTGGGATCATATCCAGGGTTTCCCCTTTTTCGTCCCCGCGTACATACCCGGCAACCGGCTGACGATTTACAGTTTGCGGGGCGCGGACAAGAGCCTGGAGAAGATTTTCACCGGCCAGATGGACGTCACTTATTTTCCGGTCGCGCTTTCGGACTTGATGGCCAAGTTGAATTTCGTGGAGGTGGAAGGCGTGTGCAGCATCGGCAAGGTTAAAGTCTCCCATATCTACCTCAACCATCCCGGGCTGGCGATCGGCTTCCGGATTGAAATGGGGCGGAAATCCGTTGTCTACGTGACGGATCACGAGCAGTACTGCAGGATGCTTGGGGACAACGAGCACAATAGGAATCAGGAGCGCGAGGTGATGGAATTCGCCCGCGGCGCCGACCTTTATATCCGAGAGGCCCAATATACGGACGAGGAGTATCCCAGCAAGAAGGGCTGGGGCCACAGCACGGTGTCCGATGTGCTGGAGTCGGCGCACGAGGCCAACGTCCGGCGACTCGCCCTGTACCACCATGACCCCATGCGCGATGACGAAGCCGTCGACCGGATCGTAGCTGCCTGCCAGGAACAGATGACAAAGCGAGGCATGAAATTTAGTTGTCTTGCGGCGGCGGACAACCTGGAAATAACGCTGTGAGGTTAGGGTAGGTCGGCTCGCTTCGGTCCTCCATGAGTAACAAACTTGGGCCTCTGCTTCTCCAGGCGGGGGTCCTCACCCCCCAGCAACTCCGAGACGGTCTTGAGGTCGCGCGCAACCGGAACGTCTCTCTGCTCGACGTGATCATTGAGGAGAAGCTCGTCCCGGAGGAGTCGCTGGCGGAGACCTTCGCCCAGTGGCTCAAATTGCCGCACGTCAGGCTCGCCAGCGCGACCCCCGAGCCCGAGGCGATCAAGGCCATAGGCGAGGAACTGGTTCGAAAGCACGTCTGCCTGCCGGTCAAGATCGAAGGCCAGTCGCTCGTCTTGGCGATGGCCAATCCGCTGGACTACGACGCCATCCAGGATATTCAGTTCGCCTCCGGCCTGCGGGTCCGGCCGCTGGTCGGCAGCCGCACGGAAATCCTGGACGCGATAGAGCAGCACTACGCTACCGAAGACCAGATCGAGGAATTCCTCTCCAGCATCTCCGACACGCCCGAGTTCAGCATCCTTGCCGAGGAGAGCGAGGAGGCGGATTTGGAAGGGGCGGGCGCGCGGGGCGCGGCCGAACTCCCGCCGGTCATCAAGATGTGCAATCTCATCATCCGCGACGCGGTCAAAAGCCAGGCGAGCGACGTCCATATCGAGCCGAGGCTGAACAAGGTGCAGGTGCGGCTCCGCGTCGACGGAGTCCTGCGCGATTACATGCAGGTGCCGAAATGGCTTAACGGCCCCGTGGTGTCCCGTCTCAAGATCTTGGCCAATCTTGACATCGCGGAGCGGCGGGTGCCGCAGGACGGGCGGATCAAGGTCCAGTTTGAGGCCCGCCCCTTGGACATCCGGATCTCCACGCTTCCCACTCACTTCGGCGAAAAGGTGGTGATGCGGGTTTTGAGCTCGGCGACTATCTCGACGTTTCAGGGATTGGGATTCTCGGAAGCGGATGGCGCGGTCTTGGAAAGCGCGTTGAAGCAGCCGGAAGGGATGATCCTGGTAACGGGCCCCACCGGCTCCGGCAAGAGCACCACGCTTTACTCGATGATCGCAAAGCGGAAATCGCCGCAGATCAATATCACGACAGTCGAGGACCCGATCGAGTACCAGCTCCCCGGCATCAATCAGGTGCAGGTGAACATCAAGGCCGGTCTCACCTTCGCGGCCTGTCTGCGCTCGATTTTGCGCCAGGACCCCGATGTCATTTTGGTCGGGGAGATCCGCGACCGGGAAACGGCCGACATCGCAATCCGCTCCGCCATGACGGGCCATCTGGTTCTGACCACGCTGCATACGAACAGCTCGCTGGCCACCATCGGGCGGCTGCTGGAGCTCGGCATCGATCCGTTCCTGCTCACCTCTTCGATCCATCTCATCATGGCCCAGCGGCTGGTGCGCCGTATCTGCCTGGGCTGCAAGGAACCCTACACGCCGCCTGCCGAGATGCTTGGCAGATTGCGCCTGGGCGGCGATGGCATGGTTTTTTATCGCGGCAAGGGTTGCGCGGTTTGCGGCCAGACCGGCTTTTCCGGCCGGGTCGGCGTGGTCGAGGTCGTGCGCATGACCCCGACGCTCAAGGAAATGATCCTGCGCAAGGCGGGAGAGGCCGCGCTCAACAAAACCGCCGCCATGGCCGGGACCCGTTTCCTGCTGGAAGATGCCGTAGAAAAAGTGCGCCAGGGGCTGACCACCGTGGAAGAAGTGCTCCGGGTGATTCAACTGAAAGAGGAGGAGGTCGTCCACTGCCCGAACTGCAGCGCTTTTATCCACTTCGATTTTTCCACCTGTCCCTATTGCCTCTTTCCGCTCAAGCATCTGTGCGCCTCCTGCGGGCAGGAGTTGAGGCTGGAATGGAAAATTTGCCCTTACTGCAACACACGCAGGGCGCCGCAGGCGGTCCCCGAGGGCGCCCGCGAGAGCGGGGCCGCGAACCGGGCCGAAGAGCGGATCGAGTCTAAGCCGGAAAGCCCGGAGACGCCAGGCAAAGCCGCGCTCCAGCCCTTCGCCGCTGCGCCGGAAAAGCCGCGGATCCTGGTAGTGGACGATGACGAGGCCACCAGGAGGGTGATCCAAAAAGCGCTGCTCCACCTTCCTATCGAAGCCGAGGTAGCGACTGCCGCCGACGGGGTCGAGGCGCTGGAGGCGATTGGGAGACAACTGCCGGATCTGGTCATCTCAGACGTGATGATGCCGCGGATGGACGGGTTCACGCTATGCGAGAGATTGCGCCAGGACATCCGCACGGCCTTTCTTCCCATCATGATGCTCACAGCGAATACCGATGAGGCCGACCGGACAAAGGGCTATCTGGTCGGGACGGATGATTACGTGAGCAAGCCCTTCTCGGTTCCCGAGTTGAACGCCCGCGTGATGAGGCTGCTCAGGAGAACCTACGGCCTATAGGCGAGGCGGCTGATCAAACGACTTCCACGAGATCTTGGAGGCAGTCATGGAGGACACACGAACCGCGGTTTTGCTGATCGAAGACGACAAGATTGACCAGAGGGTGTTTGAGCGGCTGGTGAGAGGCGAGAATCTTCCTTACGACTACACCATCGCGGAAACCGTGGCCGAGGCGAATAAGATTCTGCAATCCAGGAGCTTTGATGTGGTCATTACCGACTATTTTCTCGGCGACGGCACGGCCTTCGACCTGTTCGATTCGATCAAGGAGACTCCGATCGTTTTCGTGACCAGGGCGGGAGAGCGGGAAACCGCCGTCAAGGCCCTCAAGGCGGGAGCGTATGACTATCTGATTAAGGACCCTGAGCGCGGCTACTTGAAGGTCCTTCCCGGCGTCGTCGAAAACGCCATCAAGCATAAGCGGGCGGAGGAAGAATACAAGAAGGCAAAGGAGGCGGCGGAGCTTGCAGCGAGGGCCAAGGCCGAATTCCTCGCGATCATGAGCCACGAGATAAGGACTCCCATCAACGGCGTCATCGGCATGACCGGCCTGCTGATGCAGACGGAGCTGACCGCCGAGCAGCGCGAGTTCGTCGAAACGATACGCATCAGCGGGGACACTCTGCTGACCGTTATTAACGATATTTTGGATTTTTCCAAGATCGAATCGGGCAAAATGGAGCTGGAAGAGCAGCCGTTCGAGCTAAAGGGCTGTATTGAGGATGCCTTGGACCTGCTCGCGGCCAAGGCGCTGGAGAAAAAAATCGACTTGCTATACATTGTCGATCCTCAAGTGCCGCCGTTCATCATGGGCGACGTCACCCGCCTGCGGCAGATTCTGGTCAATCTCGTCAATAACTCTTTAAAGTTCACGGAAAAGGGTGAAATTTGCATCTCCGTGACCCGGACCGCCGCTGACGAATCCTCCCTGGAGCTTCAGTTTGCCGTAAAGGATACCGGGATAGGCATCCCCGCCGACAGGATCGATGCGCTGTTCAAGCCGTTTTCGCAAGTCGATTCGAGCACCACTCGAAAATACGGCGGCACGGGCCTGGGCCTGGCGATCTGCGCCAGGCTGTCCCAGTTGATGGGCGGGAGGATATGGGTTGAGAGCAGACAGGGCCAGGGCTCCACGTTTTTTTTCACGATCAAAACGGGCGCTGCGGCGACCATCCCAAAGGCCCATTTGAAGGGGAAAATGCCGGAGCTGCACAATAAGCGGGCGCTGATCGTCGATGACAATCCGACGAACCTCCATATCCTCACCTTGCAGTGCCAGCAATGGGGGATGCTGCCGCGGGTGACGACCTCCGGCGGCGAGGCTCTAAGCTGGCTCAGGAGGGGAGACCCCTTCGATATCGCCATCCTGGATATGCAGATGCCGGAAATGGACGGGCTGGAGCTCGGCACCGAAATCCGCAAGCTTCGTTCCAAAGATTCCCTTCCCATGGTGATGTTGACTTCGCTGGGACAGCAGGAAGACATCCTGAAGACGGTGCGAGAGCTGTTCTCCGCCTATGTCTCGAAGCCCGTCAGGCAATCGCAGCTGTGCGACATCCTGCTGGGCGTTTTCTCGCAGTCCAAACAGGCAGCCAGGGGCGTGGAGACGAAGCCGACCCTCGACGCCAAATTGGCCGAGCGCTTGCCCTTGAGGATCCTGGTGGCGGAGGACAATGTCATCAACCAAAAACTGGCGCTGCGGATCCTGCAAAAGATGGGTTATGTCGCCGACGTTGCTGCGAACGGCATCGAGGCGCTGGACGCGTTAAGGAGGCAGATGTACGACGTCATTTTCATGGACGTGCAGATGCCGGAGATGGACGGCTTGGAGGCGGCGGGTCTTATCGTCCAAGAGTGGCTGCCGGAAAAGAGGCCGAAAATCGTTGCCATGACGGCCAATGCCATGCAGGGCGATAGGGAGAGATGCCTGCAGGCAGGAATGGATGACTACATCAGCAAGCCCGTTATGGTCGAAGAGGTGCAGCGGGTATTAGAGCGATGGGGATCCGTCGTGGCAGGCGAAAGAGAAAGCTCCGGCGCCGCGCTGCACTCCCAGGTCATTGATTTGAACATCATTGACGGGCTAAGGGACATGAGCGATAAGGACGAGCCGAGTTTTTTGGCCGAATTGATCGGTTTGTTTCTGGAGCTGTCGCCTAAATTGATCGATGATGTCAAACAATTTGCCGGCAGCGCCGAGGCGTCGAGCCTGACGCAGGCAGCGCACAAGCTGAAGGGGTCGAGTTTTAACTTGGGCGCGCGGCATCTTGCCGACATCTGCCAGAAAATAGAGACCAAAGGAAAGAACGGCGACCTTTCAGGAATAGAGGCGCTTGTCGAGCAATTGGAAAAGGCTTATGAACAGACGAAGTCGGAATTGAAGCGGCTTGAGCCGTGAAAGCCGAAGCGCGAATGGCAAGGCAGGAATTCAAATTCGTCGGCCGGAGCGTCCACAGGGTGGACGGGATCGAGAAGGTAACGGGCAAGGCGAAGTTCACCGGGGATCTCAAGATCCCCGGCATGCTCTACGGCAGGATCCTGCGCAGTTCCTATCCGCACGCCGGCATCTCAAGCATCGACAGCTCTCGGGCCGAGGCGCTCCCCGGCGTCGCCGCGGTGCTCACCGCGGCCGACATCGGCGAGCTCGACCCTTATTATAACGGCCGTCCGGTCATCGCCATCAGGAAAGTCCGCTACGTGGGCGAGCCGGTGGCGGCGGTGGCGGCCGAGGATCAGGAGACTGCTGAGGAGGCCCTTTCTCTCATCAACGTCCGGTACGAGGAGCTTCCCGCGGCCGTAGGGCTTGACGCGGCGCTCGCCAAAGGCGCGCCGTTGATCCATGAGAACCTTAAGGACAACATCTGCGGCCACGAGCATGTCGAAAAGGGGAACATCGAGCAGGGCTTTGCCGAGTCCGACGAGATCTTCGAAGAGACCTTTACTTTTCCCATGGTCTATCACTATGCGATGGAGCCGCACTCCGTCATCGCCGAGTTCAACGACGAGGGGATCGCAGTCTGGTCCTCGGCGCAGCATCCCTTTCAGGTGCGCGGCGACATCGCCAAGCTCTTCGGCCTCCATCCGACCAAGGTAAGGATGGTGATACCGTTTTTGGGCGGCGGCTTCGGCAGCAAGTCCTACACCAAGTTCGAGCCGCTGGTGGTGGCCCTGGCGCGCAAGGCAAGAAGGCCGGTTAGAATTTGCAACTCGGTTACCGAGTCGATGCTGACCGTCCGGCGGCATGGCGCCAGAGTGAGACTCAAGACCGGCGTCAAGAGCGACGGCACTCTCATGGCGCGCGAGGCTGAAATCCATCTCGACACCGGCGGCTACGCGGACAACGGCCCGGCGGTCGCCATTCGCGCCGCGACCAGGGTGCTGGGTCCTTACAGGATTCCACACATTAAGACCGATGCCTACGCGGTCTATACGAATTCCGGCTCGGCCGGATCTTTTCGCGCCATTGGCGCGCCGCAGACGATCTTCGCCTGCGAATCCCAGATGGACATGATCGCCGCGAAGCTCGGCATCGACCCGGCGGAGCTGCGTCTCAAGAATTTTCTCAAAAAAGGCGAGGAGCTTCGGCCCAAGCTGCGCGGGATGGACGCGAACCTCGCCTCGAGCATGAAAAAGCTGGTTGCGGCGAGCCGGTGGAAGAGGCGCTCGAAAAAGAAGGGTGCGGCAATAGGGTTGGGCTGCGGCGCGACCAATGCCGGGGCGACGCCGATCTCGGTGGCGATGGTGCGGCTCCAGCCCGACGGCACGCTCACGGTCTTCGCCGGGAGCACCGAGATGGGGCAGGGGGTACGGACGGTCCTTTCCCAGATCATCGCCGACGAGCTGAGCCTGCCTCTCGAAGCGATCCAGATCGGCGGCACGGATACCAAGGTCACGCCTTACGACGCCTCGACCGGGTCGAGCCGCTCGACCACGCTCATGGGAACGGCGGTGCTCAGGGCGGCGCGCGATCTTAAAAACCAGCTCCTTAAAATCGGCGCCGAGGCCTTTCGCGCCAAGCCGGGCCAGATTGGCCTTGCCGAGGGCGCCATGATTTGCGGCGAGATGAG
>MGSR01000031.1 GCA_001798565.1 Deltaproteobacteria bacterium RIFCSPLOWO2_12_FULL_60_16 | reverse complement strand
TGATGGGAAGGATGTGGCGCACGTGTTGACGAGAAGCCAGCTCCGGCACGACGCCGCCATAGGGGCCGTGGACTCCATCCTGGGAAGAGACGATGCTGGCAAGAACCGCGCGGCCGTCGAGCAGCACTGCTGCCGCCGTGTCATCACACGAGGTCTCTACACCCAGAACTAACATGGGACCAGCGAGAAACGGCCGCTAACGGGACGAGGGCTGGTTCTCCCCTCTCAGGCTGTTCAATCCGTCGGCGGCCACCCGGTTGCCCGAATTCAGCCGCAGGGCCTCGGCGTAGCTGGAGTCGGCCCGCTCCAGCGAGCCCAGAGCGCGGAAATTTTCTCCCTTAAGGGCGAAGACCTCCGCCAGCCAGAACGGCTCATTGCCCAGCAGCGACTCGGCTACATCCAGAAAATTCAGCGAGTCCTGATGGCGGCCCAAACGAAAATGAGTCTGAGCCAAATAATAATAGCCGTAGGGATTCGTAGAGTCGATCGAGATGGTCTTTTCCAAACGGCCCAAAGCCTTGGCGTAGTCCCCGGACTCGATAAATTTCCTCCCCTCTTCCGTGAGACGCAGGGAGGCGGCGCGCTGGGGCGGCGTCCTCGGGGTAATCTTCGCAATCAGAGATCCATCATCCGGGAGCGGAGCCGGCGCTTCCTTGCGGGGAGCCATTCTCCCCTCCACAGGAGCAGGACGTCCAGGCCGATCCTTGCTTCTTGCCTGCGGGGCGGGCCGCTTCTCCTTGAGGCTCTCCTCTTTAATCCTGCCTTGCTCCAGCGCCGGTTTGCTCTCCGGCTCAGGGGCAATCGTGGGCGCGGCAGTCTGTGGAACGGGAGCGGCGCGGCCAGCCGGGACCGGACGGTAGACTCGAACCGTGGCGCAGCCCGGGGCCGACGCGAGAGCTGGCAGCGCAAGCAAGAGGGCCAATACTCCTGGCTTGTATAATTGTCGGCGGGGAAGCGCAGCAGACCCCTTCACATGCATGCAATTATTCTCTCAGGAAAGGGGACAAAAGCCAAGACGCTGCCTTTTTCGGCAACGAAAACAATTCCGCCAAAGGCGCTGGATGGAGCGGACAGAAGCCGCTCGGCTCCTCGCCTTCGAGAAAGGCCTCCCGCAGGACCTGCGGACACCTGGGCGTGGCCCGGGCGCCGCTTGCAGGATCAATGTCGATTATCTTGACACCCGGCGGGGGAATGAAATCGCTGACCGGCATGCCGGCCGTGGCCCGCTTCATGAATTCGGTCCATATCGGAAGCGCCGCCTGCGCTCCCGACAAGCCGAGCTTGCTCTGATTATCAAACCCCACCCATACAACCGCCAGGAGGTCGGGGGTGTAGCCTACGAACCAGGCATCCTTGAGATCGTTGGTCGTCCCGGTCTTTCCCGCCGCCGGTCTATCGAAACCTTGAGCCCGCGCCCCGGCCCCGGTCCCGCGGTCCATAACCCCCTTCATTAAATAGTTGATCATGAAGGCCTGCTGGGGACTGATCGCCTTTTCCACAAGAACGTCTCTCTTCTCCAGGACCCGCTCCCCGTGATCCACGACCTGTTTGACGGCCAGGGCCTGGGTGCGCACCCCGGTGTTGGCGAGCGTCGAGAAGGCCCTGCCCAGCTCCAGCGGCGTAACTTCCACCCCGCCCAAAACCATCGAGGGCAGCGCCGGGAGAGAGCTCTCGATGCCGAGACGAGTCGAGATCTCGCGGATCCTGTTGAGTCCCACTTCCTTGGCGATGCGCACGGTCGCCGAGTTGAGGGACTTTTCCAAGGCGGTGCGAAAGGAAACGGTTCCCAGATACTCTTCCTTATAGTTACGCGGGGTCCACTCCTGTCCTTCGTAGCTCCAGGTAAAGGGCGAATCGTCGACCCGGGACACCGGAGTGAATCTCCTTTCCCCATTCTCCGCGCCATACATGAGAGCCGCCAGATATGTGAACGGCTTAAAGGTGGATCCGGGCTGGCGCCTGGCCTGAAACACCCTGTTGTATTGGGACTTCTGATAATCCCGCCCTCCCACCATGGCCTTGATTTCTCCGGTCTGGGGTCTGATCACAACCAGGGCGCCCTCTAAATGATCCTCCTCGCCGCGCTTGCGCAGATAGGGATAGGTCTCCTCCAGCCGCCTCAGCCCGTCCACCAGCGCCTTCTCCGCTATCTTTTGCAGATGAAGATCCAGGCTCGTGAAGATCTTCAAGCCCTCCGCCGTGAGCACTTGATGGGAATAGTTCTCCGCCAGCTCCCGCTTCAAGAAATCAACGAAAAATGGCGCGTCGTTGGCCACCTTCACTAGTTCCCTGGGCGGAACGACCTCCCGCAGCGCTGCGCCATACTGGCCGCGGGAGATCAGCTTTTCCTCCAACATTCGGGCCAGCACGACGTTTCTCCGCTTGGTGGCGGCCTCCGCGCTGCGATACGGGGAATAGCGGTTGGGAGCCTTGATCAGGCCGGCCACAAGAGCGGTTTCGCCAACCGTGAGCTCGGCGAGGTCCTTGGAAAAGTAGAACTGGGCCGCCTCGCGCACCCCGAAGATTCCCTGCGCCCCTTTTTGCCCCAGGTAGATCTCGTTCAGGTAGTTCTCGAGGATTTCCTCTTTGGAATACTTCCGCTCGGCGACCAGGGCCATCAGCGCCTCTTTGAATTTGCGGTGCAGCGTGCGCTCGTCGCCCAGGAAAAAGTTTTTCATCAACTGCTGCGTCAGGGTGCTGCCCCCCTGAACGATCGCCCCGCTGCGCAGGTTCGCCCAGGAAGCGCGCAGGATACCCACAGGGTCGATGCCACGGTGACTGTAGAACCGCTCGTCCTCCACCGCCAGGACCGCCCGCGCCAGCAGCGGGGGGACTTCGGACAAATGAACCAGGCGCCTTTCCTCCCAGATGCGGTCATACAGGCCGGTCACCAGCTCAGGCTCCAGTTCCAGGGAGAAGAGCTCCTCCCCGATTTCCAGGTTCTCCATTTTCGAGACCGTCGCCCCCTGCCAGGAGATCCGGACCGGAATCCCGCGAAAGGCCTCCAGCGGATAGACGAAGTCGTGCAGATATATTTCCAGCCGGCCTTCCTTCCTCGGGAAGAAGTACTCCCCTTTGGCGCGCGGCGTATCGCGGCTCTCCCGGTAGCCCAGGCGGCGGAGCTTCTCCATCAGGTCGTCGCTACGAAGGTTCATCCCGACATAGAGCAGGTAGCTGTCCGAGTAGATCTTCGAGGGGAACTGCCACTTGCGGCCCTCAAACTTGGCCGTGACGGTTTGCTCCAGCCGCTTAACGTACCAGACACCGAAAGCAGCGGTGACGACGACTGAGAAGATAACGGGAAGTGCGATGATCCTGAGGGGATGCCAGCGGGACTTTTTCAAGCCAAAAACTCCCCAAAAAAACAATAAAAAGAGGGCCGGATAGAGATCACCCGGCCCCCTGATTTAACTAGCGACACTCTATCAGAGTACTATCACCGAGGTTTCAAAGCAAGGAACAGGGTGTTCTCTCCACGGCGCACCAGGAAGAGAATCCCCTTGCCTTTCTTGCTTTCCGCAATAACCTTGCGGTAGTCGGCGAGATTGCGAACCGGCTTGCGGTCGATCTCCAGGATAACGTCGCTGCGGCGCAATCCCGCATCGTCCCCCGGACTTCCCGGCTCCACCGCAGTAATCACCACGCCTTCGGCGCGGTCCAATCCCAGGCTCTCCGCGATCTGAGGCGTCAGCCTCTGCACCGTCAAGCCCAACTCGCCCTTTTCTTTGGCGCTTGCTACCACCTCCTCCTCTTTGAGCTCGCCGACCGCCACCGTCAGCATGACCTCTTTCTTGTCACGCAAGACCTTCAGCCGCACCTTCCTGTCTACCGGCGTCCGGGCCACGACGATGGGGAGATCGTTGGAGTCTCTGATCTCCTTTCCGTCAAACTCGACGATGACGTCGCCCACCTTCACCCCGGCCCGTTCCGCCGGGCCGTCCTTGGATACGCTCGCCACCAGCGCCCCCCGGGATTTGTCCATTTCCAAAGACTCCGCGATATCCGGAGTCACCTTCTGGATCAGCACCCCGAGATAACCCCTGGTTACCTTTCCCTTTCCTTTGAGCTGGGGCAGCAGCTCCTTCACCAGGTTGATCGGGATGGCGAAGCCGATTCCGATATTGCCTCCGGTCCTGCTGAAGATTGCCGTGTTGATGCCCACCACCTCGCCGCGCAGATTGATGAGAGGCCCCCCGGAGTTTCCCGGGTTGATCGAAGCGTCGGTCTGGATGAAATTGTCGTAAGGACCCGCTCCGATGTGCCTCCCCTTGGCGCTGACGATCCCGGCCGTGACGGTGTTGTCCAAACCGAACGGGTTGCCGATCGCCATGACCCACTCACCGACTTGAAGCTGATCCGAATCCCCCAGAGGAGGCACGGAAAAATTCCCTTTGGCATTGATCTTGATCACCGCGATGTCTGTCTTCGGATCTTTACCGACCACTTTCGCTTCGAATTCCCTCTCGTCAGCGAGCTTGACCGTGATCTTCTGCGCATTCTCGACCACATGATTGTTGGTCAGGATGGAACCGTCGCGGTCGATAATAAAACCCGATCCCAGGCTCTTCTGTCGCTGCGGACCCCGCGGCATCGGACCACCGAAAAACCTTCGCCAAAAATCCTGGAAGGGGTCCTCCTCGCCCAACGGTCCCCCGAACCCCGGCACCCCTTCACTCACCTGGGTCGTGGAGATGTTGACGACAACGGGCTTGAGGCTGTTCGCCAGCGAGACAAAATCGGGCAACCCCCCCTGAGCGGCCAGGACCGGCCTGACCTCCTGGCTGTTCGTCTCCCCCAGCAAGTTAATAACGCGACCGCCTGCGAGCCAATCCAGACTCCCGCTGATCCCCAGACCTACCATCAAAGAGACCAAGGCGACGATCACCAATCCTCTGGCGCCAACCTTTTTGCTCCAAATCCCTGCTTCTTCCATCTAATACTCCTATTTCTTTTTTACCGCCTCTACGTATCGCATACGCAAGTCGAAGAGCACCTCATCCATAAGCTTCTCCTCGCCCGAATCCAGATTCCCCCGCGTCTTGTCGCGCAAAACGCCGATAATATCGATGAGCTGTTTGGCGACGGGTATATCGATCTCGACCTTCCCGCTCAACGGATTCGCCATCTCCCCGAGATGCATCAACGCCTGCGTGCTGAGGCTGATAACGAACGTGGAAAAGCTGATCTCCGGTAACTTCCCTGGGGCCGCCGGGCCTCCGGTATTCCGCTCTGCCTGTGACGTCTTTTCCCCGGATGGCTGCTCCGAATCCCCTCGAGGCTCCCCGGTCTCCGGCGAGAAGCGACGCCGATCCTCGACTTTGAAACCCTTGCCCTCTTGTCCTTCTCTCTCGTCAGCCATGAAATTCCCCGTGATCCGTGTAGAGAGAAAAAATGCCCGGAGAAATCACCCGCGCCTTGGAGAGCGGGCCACCAGGCACCCCATGAAAATCGGACATCGTTTAATAGGTCATAGCGCGGAGGCGCGCAATCCTTTCCTCCACCGGGGGATGGGTGCTGAAAAGACTCAGGAAGGATCCTCCCGTCAACGGACTCACGATAAACATGTGAGCGGTCTCGGGACGCGCTTCGAGAGGGACCATCTCGCTCGCACGGGCGAGCTTCGCCAGGGCGGACGCCAGACCAAGAGGATTTCCCGCTATCTTCGCCCCGGTGGCGTCGGCCAGGAACTCTCTCGACCGAGAAATGGCCATCTGAATCATCATCGCCGCTATCGGCGCCAATACCGACATCAGAATCATTCCGAGGATTCCCCCTCCCCCCTCTTCGTCCCTATCGCTCCGGCCGACCCCGAAGATGGCCGCCCAGCGCGCCATGTTGGCAAGCATCATCACCACCCCGGCGAGCGTGGCAGCAATAGTTCCAATGAGAATATCGCGGTTCTTGACGTGAGAAAGCTCATGGGCGATCACCCCTTCCAACTCCTCCCGGTTCATGATTCGTAGAATTCCCTCCGTGACGGCCACGGCGGCATGCTGCGGATCTCTCCCGGTGGCGAAGGCGTTAGGCGATTCCGATGGAATCACGTAGAGCCGGGGCATGGGAAGCTGCGCGCGAACGGTCAAGTTCTGGACGGTGCGGTAAAGCTCCGGGGCGTCGTCGCCGCTGACTTCCCGCGCGTGATACATCGCGAGAACAATCTTGTCCGAAAACCAGTAGCTGCCGAAATTGATCAGCAGGGCGAAGACAAACGCGATGACCAGCCCCTGCGAACCGCCGAAAAGCTGTCCGATGCCGAGGATGATCCCGGTCAAAAGACCCAACAGGAGCGCTGTTTTAAAGGAGTTAGACATGCCCCGCCATCCCTTGTCGACATCGTTTGTATGCTATCAAAATCGCAGCCTTTTTTTCTTTTAAATCTAATCCCTGCACCCCCTGTTGTCAAGGAGGGCGCCGTTTTGCTGCGTTTTCGCCAAAAACTTTTCCACCCTGGCCATCACGTGAGCCGCGCTGAGCGTGGTCAGGCACTTGCGATGGGGGCAGTTTTTCATGACCTGAGTGGAACAGGGAGAGCACTCTATGTTCTGAGTGATGACCGTGGTTCTGTTTCCGTACGGGGCCCATTCAAGGGGATCGGTCGGTCCGAAGAGCGCGACCGTTGCAACTCCCAACGCAGAGGCGAGATGGGTCACGCCGCTGTCGTTACCCAGGTAGAGGTCGCACCGGCGGATCAGAGCAGCCAGCTTGGCGAGATCCAGTCCGCCGACCACGCGCATATCTTCCCAATGCCTCCCGCCCTGGCCTCGCTCTTCTTCAACCGGCCCAAAGATAATAACGCTCTCTCCGGTGAACTCTCTTTTCCACCACTCCGCCACCTCCCGAAAAAGTTCGCGCGGCCAATTCTTTTCGCTCGCACCACTGCCGGGAGTCAATACCAGCACTTTCCTTCCTTGCAGGCCGCTCCGCCGCCAATAGTCTTCACTCCAGGCGGAAGCCTCCGCCCGCACCGGGATACACGGCGAAAGCTCCCTCGGGCGCTCCACTCCCAGGCACGACAGAAAATAATCCACGACAGGAACCCGGGAATCCTCGGGCCGGAAAGGAAAAATCCGCAGCCTCCTCTCGCAAAGCGTTTCGAGACGGCTGACAAAATCCCGCCGGCCGCTGCCCATCCACGAGTAGACGGATGAGTAGGAACCAAAAAAACGCTCCAGTCTCTCTTCCTGGTCAGCCCCGGCGACAAACAGGCGGCTGATCTCGTAGCGCTCCAGCGAACGGGTCCGGATACGAGGAGGGACCAAGTCCGCATACTCGCTCCGGGCGAGGAGATCCACTTCTCTGTCCCGCGCCAATGCATCGAGCGCGGGAAGAAAACAAATGAAATCTCCCAGCGCTCCGGGAAAGAGAACCAAAATCTTCTTCGAAAAAGGATCCGGCATTGCCACAGTATCGGGTTTTTAAATTGACTTTCCCACTGTAAAAATATAGCATACGGTCCGACTCGATTCGAACCTTTCCGATTGCAAAGGCAAAGCAGAAAACGTGGCAAATGTGAACGGCACCCGATCCATTCTCGACCTTATCGGCTCCACCCCGGTTGTCAAACTGAGAAACCTGCCAGGAAAGAACGACGCCGAGGTCTGGGGGAAACTCGAGTCCTTCAATCCCGGCGGCTCCGTAAAGGACCGCATCTGTCTCAGTATGATCGAAGCTGCGGAACGCGAGCAGAAGCTGAAACCGGGCGCCACTATTGTGGAACCGACCAGCGGGAACACAGGGATCGGGCTCGCCCTGGTTGCCGCTGTCAAGGGGTACCGCTTGATTCTCACGATGCCCGATACCATGAGCGAGGAGA
>MGSR01000030.1:3495-8031 GCA_001798565.1 Deltaproteobacteria bacterium RIFCSPLOWO2_12_FULL_60_16 | reverse complement strand
TAATACTCCCCGCTAAGCTTGCTTACGCCGTAAGGGCTCCGGGGGCGCTTCGGATGCTCCTCCGGCGCAGGGTAAGCTTCCTGCTCGCCGTAGACCGCCCCTCCGGACGAGGCGTACAGGACCTTTTTGACTCCCAGCCCCCTGCATCCTTCCAGCAGATGGATCAGCCCCAGGATATTGATGCGGGCGTCCAGCTCCGGATCCGCGACCGAGCGGCGCACATCCATCTGCGCCGCGTGGTGATTGATCACCTCCGGAGAAATCTCCACGAGCAGGCCGGCGAGCGCGGGATCGAGGATGTCGCGGCGGTGAAAAACGGCCCGAGGGTTGATGTTGCGCCGATCGCCGGTCGAGAGATCGTCGATGACAAAAACCTGGTGGCCTCGGGCGATATAGGCGTCCACCACGTGCGAGCCGATGAAGCCGGCCCCCCCCGTTACAACTATCCTCATGTCAGTCAACCACGCAGATGTTGCGAGAAATAGCTAATGGTCCTCGCCAGTCCCTCTTCGAGCTGGACCTCAGGCTCCCAGCCCAGCAGCTGGCGCGCCTTCGCGATGTCCGGCTGGCGCACCTGGGGATCATCCTGAGGCAGCGGCTTATAGACAATCGGGCTCTTCGAGCCGGTGAGTTCGAGGATCTTTTTGGCAAACTCCATGACGGTGATCTCGTGGGGGTTGCCCAGGTTTACCGGCAGGTGGTCCTCCGCTTCCAGCAATCGATGAATCCCCCGGATCAAATCAGCGATGTAAAGAAAACTCCGGGTCTGGCTCCCCGTCCCGTACACCGTGAGCCCTTCGCCCTTGAGCGCCTGGGTGATGAAGTTCGGCACCACCCGTCCGTCTTTCATTCTCATGCGCGGTCCGTAGGTGTTGAAGATGCGCACGATCCTGGTGTCGAGACCATGATAGCGGTGATAGGCCATAGTCATCGCCTCGGCGAATCTCTTCGCCTCGTCGTAGACCCCGCGCGGCCCCACCGGGTTGACGTTGCCCCAGTAGTCCTCGCGCTGCGGCCTGACCAGCGGGTCGCCGTAAACCTCGGAAGTCGAAGCCAGCAGGAAAAGCGCCTTTTTCGCCTTGGCCAGCCCCAGGGCGTTGTGCGTTCCGAGCGAGCCCACTTTGAGAGTCGGGATGGGGAGCTCGAGGTAATCCACCGGGCTGGCCGGCGAAGCGAAATGAAGAATCCTATCCACCGGCCCCCCGACCTCGATAAACTGGGTGACGTTGTGATCGATCAGGGTAAAGCGCTCATGCGCCGCGAAGGGAAGCACGTTGTCCCGGCTGCCGGTCAAGAAATTGTCCACGCAGATAACCTCGTCCCCGCGCTCGAGAAAGCTCTCGCACAGGTGCGAGCCGATGAAGCCGGCGCCGCCGGTGATCAGAACCCTAGCCATCTCTCCGTCCGATGGAATAGTAGCTGAAGCCCATTTTCCGGAGTTCCTCAGGATCGAAAATATTTCTCCCGTCGAATATCACCGGCGTCTTGAGCAGACGCTTGATCTGTTCGAAGTTCGGGCGCCGAAACTCGTTCCATTCCGTGACGATCAGCAGCGCGTCGGCGTCCTTCAAGGCGTCGTAATTGCGCCGGTAATAACGGACGCGCCCGGAAAAGAGCTTCCCGGCCTCCTCCATCGCCTCCGGATCGTAGGCCTGGACGGCGGCCCCGGCCTTGAGCAGCGATTCTATCACGGTAATGGAAGGCGCCTCCCTCATATCGTCGGTGCGGGGCTTGAACGACAGACCCCAGATCGCGAAGACGCGCCCGGACAGGTCCTGCCCGAAATGGCGCGTCACCTTCTCGACCAGAATCCGCTTCTGCCGCTCATTCACGCGCTCCACGGCGCGCAGCAGCGGTAATTCCAGATCGGGCTCCCCCATGCCGATCATGGCCCGGATGTCCTTGGGGAAGCAGGAGCCGCCGTAACCCACCCCGGGAAAGATAAAGTGCGGGCCGACGCGACGGTCGAGACCGATCGCCCGCCGGACCTCGCCCACATCGGCCCCTACCTTCTCGCACAGGTTGGCGATCTCGTTGATAAAGGATATTTTTGCGGCGAGCATGGCGTTGGCGGCGTACTTGCTCATCTCGGCGCTGCGCGCGTCCATGACCAGGATCGGATTGCCGGTCCGGACAAAAGGATCGTAGAGCTCCTTCAACGCCGCGATCGCCTTCGCATCCTCGCCGCCCAGGACCACGCGGTCCGGCTTCATAAAATCGTCGACGGCAGCCCCCTCTTTGAGAAACTCGGGATTGGCAATCACCGCGAAGCGATGGCTGGTGGTTTGCCCGAGGACGTCCTTGATCCGGTCGGCTGTGCCGACCGGGGCCGTGCTCTTGTTCACGATGATCTTATAGCCGTTCATGGCCGAGCCGATGGCGCGCGCGCTGGCGAGCACATATTCGAGGTTCGCCTTTCCGTCCGCGCCCTGAGGCGTGCCCACGGCTATGAAAATGACCGCCGCCCGGCTGACCGCCCCTGCCAGCTCCGTGGTGAAGGAAAGCCTCTGCTCTTCCAGGTTGCGCCGCACCAGCTCCTCGAGGCCGGGCTCGTAAAAAGGCACCTTTCCCGCTTTCAGGCTGGAGATTTTTCCCTCATCGATGTCGACGCAGGTAACGTCGTTGCCGCTTTCCGCGAAGCAGGTTCCCGCCACCAGGCCGACATAACCCGTGCCGATGACCGCGAGATTCATCTGGACTCTCCTCCGCCGAGGATTTCCTTGATCACGTAGGTGGGCTTGTTCTGCGACTCGTGATAGGTGCGCGCCAGCATTTCGCCGAGCAGCCCCATCGTGATGAACTGAAAGCCGATGAAGATCAGCAGCACGGCGAGCAGGAGCAGCGGCCGGCCGCCGATCTCTTCGAAGTAGAAAAGCTTCTGGACGGTCAGATAGACGCCCAGGAGGAATCCGGCGGCGCCGCTGGCGATTCCGACCAGCCCGAAGATGTGCAGCGGGCGCGTAGCGTAGCTGAGCAGGAACTTCACCGTCAGCAAGTCCAGAATGACCCGCAATGTCCGGGCGATGCCGTATTTCGAGGTGCCCCATCGGCGCGGGCGGTGGTGCACCTTCATTTCCGTGATTCTGGCGCCACGCTCATAGGCGATAGCCGGAATGAAGCGGTGCATATCGCCGTAGAGCTTGAGATCCTTCGCTACCTCCCGCCGCAGCGCCTTGAGCGTGCAGCCGGAATCGTGCAGCTTGACCTGAGTCATCCAGGAGATAACACGGTTGGCGATCGTCGACGGGAGCCGGCGGCTCCAGAAGGCATCCTCGCGCGGGAAACGCCAGCCGCTCACCAGATCGTAGCCCTCATCGAGCTTCGACAGGAGCGCCGGAATATCCCTGGGGTCGTTCTGGCCGTCCCCGTCCAGCGCGATCACGACATCGCCGCGCGCGTGCGCCAGACCCGCGGCGATTGCCGCCGTCTGCCCGAAGTTGCGCTTAAAACGCAGCACCGTGATTCGGCGCTCGCTTTGATGCAGGCGGGAAAGGATCGTGTAGGTGCCGTCGCTGCTGCCGTCGTCCACAAGGATGATCTCATAGCTCTTGCCGAGAGGGTCGAGCGCCGAGAGCAGCTCGCGAATCAGAGGCTCCACGCTCTCCTCTTCGTTGTAAACCGGCACGACGATAGAAAGGTCCATGGGGTCCATGGGCTCAGGTATGAAAATCCGTAAGTTCGATAAATCGCTGATACCTCTCCTCGATCTCCTCCACCGACAGCCTCGTCAGCCTCTGCAGGCCGAAATCCTCGACGGTAAACGACGCGACCACGCTCCCGTAGACGATCGCCCGCCGCAGGCCGCCCTGGCCGTGGTCTCCGGAGCGCGCCAGATGGCCCAGAAACCCTCCCGCAAACGAATCCCCGGCCCCTGTGGGGTCGAAGACCTCCTCGAGGGGATAAGCGGGTGTCGAGAAGATCGACGAATCGGAAAACTGCAGCACTCCATATTCGCCGCGCTTGATAAGCACCACCTTGGGCCCCATCTTCAGGATCGACCGGGCCGCGCGCACGATGTTGTGCTCGCCGCTCAAGAGCCGCGCCTCCGAGTCGTTGATGATCAGCATCTCGATCCGCTGCAGCAGCTTGCGCAGCGCTTCGCCGCTGCCCTGAATCCAGTGGTCCATGGTGTCGCAGGCAACCAGGCGCATGCGCCGGAGCTGGCTCAAAACCTCTATCTGCATGCCCGGGTCGATGTTGCCCAAAAAAACGTATTCGGCGTCTCTGTAAGACTCCGGAAGGGTCGGGGAAAAGCCGGTGAGGACGTTGAGGCGGAGCTCCACCGTGTCGCGCACATTGAGGTCTTCGTGATAGCGGCCGCGCCAGTGGAAGGTCTCTCCGGGCGCGCGCTTGAGGCCCTGTAGATCCACCCCTCGCTGCGAAAAGATCTCCAGATAGACTTCCGGAAAATCCTCGCCGACGACGCCCACGATCTTGACCGGAGAGAAGAAACTCGCCGCCACCGCGAAATAAGACGCCGACCCCCCGAGCACCCGCTCGGCGGATCCGCGCGGAGTCTCGATGGAATCAAACGCC
>MGSR01000030.1:681-3423 GCA_001798565.1 Deltaproteobacteria bacterium RIFCSPLOWO2_12_FULL_60_16 | reverse complement strand
GATGTTTTCAACGAATAACCAGTAACCAATAACTAACTATCACAGATACTTCCCGATAATGAGTTTCAGCTCCTTACGGGCCTTCTTCGGGATTTTCGCCCGCTCCGTGATAATCGCGTCCTTTAATGCCGTGGCGCAGGCGCAGGAGCGCTCCGGCGGGAAATAGCGCACCGCCCCGCGGATGATCCGCTGCGCCAGCTTGACATTATCGCTGAGCACTTGGATCACCTGCTCGATCTCAACGTCGCCGGCGCTGTGGTTCCAGCAATCGTAGTCCGTCGCCAGCGCGATCGTGGCAAAACAGATTTCCGCCTCTCGCGCCAGCTTGGCCTCCTGGAGGTTGGTCATGCCGATGACGTGAGCGCCCCAGCTCCGGTAGAGCTCGGATTCGGCGCGCGTCGAAAACTGGGGGCCCTCCATGCACAGATAGGTGCCGCCGGGGTGGACCTGCGCCCCCGCGCCTTGAGCCGCCCGCGCCAGCCCTTCGCAGAGCGCGGCGCAAAAAGGGTCCGCGAAGCCGACATGGGCGACAACCCCCCCGCCGAAAAAGGTGCTCGCCCTGCGCGTCGTGCGATCGATGAATTGGTCCGGGATCACCACGTGACCCGGCGCGATCTCTTCCCGGAGGCTTCCCACGGCGCTCACGGAGATAATCCGCCCGACACCGAGCTTTTTCATGCCGTATATGTTGGCGCGAAAATTCACCTCGGTGGGAAGCCACCGGTGCCCCTTGCCGTGACGGGGCAGGAAGATCATCTCCGCCTCCCCCAGGCGCCCTTTCACGTAAATATCCGAAGGCCGCCCGAAAGGGGTCTCAACCCGAACCTCGGAGACATGCTCGAGCCCCTCCATCCGGTACAGACCGCTTCCCCCGATGACCCCGACGGCTCTTCCTCCACCTTTTTTTTTGCCGCGCATGAGATCTAACAACTTAAACTGCTTGAACCTCTTGAACCGTTCAAATCGTTCAAACTGTTCCGCCTTCCGTTTTCATCCTTTCCCTGGTGTTCGCCCTGCAATTGCCCGCAAGCGGCCTGGATGTCCTCTCCCCTGGGTTCGCGGACATTGACCTGGTGCCCGCGGGCCCTGAGCGCGTTCTGAAACTCCAGGATCTCCTGAGGGGCGGGCCGCTGGTACCGGCTGCCCGGATGAGGGTTGAAGGGAATCAGATTGATCTTGGCGCGTATGCCGCTCAGCAGGCCGGAAAGCCGGCGCGCGTCCTCGGCGGAGTGATTGACGCCCTTCAGCACCACGTACTCGAAGGTAATGCGCTTCCGCTTGGGCAGCGGCAGGGACCGACAGCATTCCATGAGCTCCGCCAAAGGGTATTTTCGATTGACCGGCATCAACCGGGAGCGAAGCTCGTCCGTGGTCGCGTGCAGCGAGATCGCGAGATTCGCCTGCGTCTCCTCCATCAATTTCTTCATCTGCGGCACGAGACCCACGGTCGACAAGGTGATCCTGCGCGACGAGATCCCGATCCCCCAGTCGGCATCGCTCAGGATCCGGAGCGCCCCGACGGTTTGATCGTAGTTGGCAAGAGGCTCGCCCATGCCCATCAGCACCACGTGGGTGATTCTCTCGCCTGCCGCCAGCGACCTATTCGCCTCCAGCACCTGGTCCACGATCTCGCTCGCGGCCAGGCTCCTCTTCAATCCCAGCAGGGCCGTCGCGCAGAAGGCGCAGCCGAAGCCGCATCCCGCCTGTGTGGATATGCAAAGGGTCAAGCGCCTTCCCTCGGGAATGAGAACGCTCTCGATGCTGAGCCCGTCGGCCAGCCCGAAGAGAAACTTTACCGTGCCATCGCGGGAAGAAGATCGCCGAACAGTCGTCAAGCGGCTGACCGAATAGTCCTCGGCCAGGGCGCTCCTGAGCGCGCCTGATAGATTGCTCATCTCCGCGAACGAGAGCGCCCCTTTTTGGAAAAGCCACTGGCGAATCTGAGCCGCCCGATAGTGCGGCTCTTTTCTCCGCCCCAGCCAGCCTTCCAGCTCCCCCCGGGAGAGGTCTTTGATGTTGGGCTTCATTAACTAACGCGAATGGATCTCATCCGGCTTGAAGAAGAAAACGATTTCCCATTGCGCGGTCTGCGGGGCGTCCGAGCCGTGGACGGCGTTTTTTTCCACGTCCTTGCCCCAGTCGCGCCGGATGGTCCCCGGCGCCGCCTTGGCAGGATCGGTGGCGCCCATAATTTCACGGTTCTTGGAGATGGCCGCCTCCCCTTCCAGGACGGAAACCAGGATGGGTCCGGAGCACATGTACTCCGTGAGGCTGGCAAAAAATGGGCGCTCCTTGTGAACCGCGTAGAAGGCCCCCGCCTGCTCCGCGCTCAGATGGAGAAGCTTTGCGGCCACGATCTTCAGGCCGGCGGCCTCGCAGCGCTTGAGGATCTCTCCGATGAGCCCCCTGGCGACTGCGTCCGGCTTGATAATAGAGAGAGTTCGCTCAATCATTTAGTTACTCGTTATTGGTTATTAGTTAATCGTTTTCTTGGTCTCGCGCAGTTATCGGCAGCTATTCTTACTCTCCACTATGAACCAGGAACTATTAACTAATAACTTCTTTCATGGTTTGCCCGATCAGGGCCGGCGAGCGCGCCACCCGCACCCCCGCCTTTTCCAGGGCCTCGATTTTTTCCCGCGCCGTCCCCTTGCCCCCGGAGATGATCGCTCCGGCGTGGCCCATGCGCTTTCCAGGGGGGGCCGTCTGCCCGACGATGAAGCCCGTCACCGGCTTGCGCAT
>MGSR01000030.1:247-664 GCA_001798565.1 Deltaproteobacteria bacterium RIFCSPLOWO2_12_FULL_60_16 | reverse complement strand
CCGCGGTCTCTTCTTCAGCGGCGCCGCCGATCTCGCCGATCATGACCACCGCATTCGTGCCCGGGTCTTCATTGAACAACTTGAGTACATCGATAAACTCCAGGCCGTGAACCGGATCACCGCCGATTCCTACGCAGGTCGACTGCCCCAATCCCAGGCGGCTCAACTGATCCACGGCCTCGTAAGTCAGCGTGCCGCTGCGGGAAACCACCCCGACGGAGCCGGGGCGGAAGATATGTCCGGGCATGATGCCGATTTTACACTCTCCGGGGGTGATAACGCCAGGGCAATTGGGGCCGAGGAGCCGGCACGCCCGTCCGTCCAGGTATTTCTTGACCCGAACCATATCCATCACAGGCACACCCTCGGTGATGGCGATGATCAGCTGGATCCCGGCGGCCGCCGCTTCCATAATCG
>MGSR01000030.1:0-229 GCA_001798565.1 Deltaproteobacteria bacterium RIFCSPLOWO2_12_FULL_60_16 | reverse complement strand
ACCGTGTCGAAAATCGGAATCCCCTCGAAGGAGCTTCCCCCTTTTCCCGGCGTCACGCCTGCCACCATTTGCGTGCCGTATTCCCTGCAGGCGCTGGTATGGAACTGCCCGGTGGAACCGGTGATCCCCTGGGTCAGCACACGTGTGTTCTTGTTGACCAGTATCGCCATCGCTTCAATTAAGTAAGCAGTCGGCAGAAAGCAGAAGGCATTAAAGAGCTTCCATCTTA
>MGSR01000029.1:7075-8001 GCA_001798565.1 Deltaproteobacteria bacterium RIFCSPLOWO2_12_FULL_60_16 | reverse complement strand
GTGCCGGTCCAATAAGCTTCGCCTAACTTCGTTTATCGCCCCTCGGTCTCCCTGCGGCGTACTGCCTTAAGTACGCCTCCGTCGCCTCGGGTCTCGCGCCTCGTTATGCTCGTTTCTTGGACCGGCACAATTCCTGGCGCCTAGGCGCCGATCAGCTTGAGAAATTCCTTCTCGTCGAGAACTTGAACCCCCAGCTCTTTCGCCTTTTTTAGCTTGGAGCCTGGGTCGGAGCCGGCCACGACGAAATTCGTGTTGCGGCTTACGCCGGAGGCAATCCGCCCGCCCAGGGCCTCGATCCGCTGCTGCGCCTCGCTGCGCGACATGCCTTCCAGAGCGCCCGTCAGGACGAAAGTGGCGCCGCTGAGCTTTCCTTCTCTCTTCGGCTCCTTTTTCAGACGGATCCCCGCCTTGAGGAGCTTCTCTATAACCTTCCGGTTGTTTCTTTGCGCAAAGAAGCGGGCGATGCTCTTGGCCACCTCCGGCCCGATCTCTCGCACCTCCGTGAGCTGCTCTTCCGAGGCGTCGATTATGGAGCTTAGGTCGCCGAAGTGATCAGCCAGCAGCTTCGACGTCGCCTCGCCCACATGGCGGATGCCCAGGGCGGTCAGGAATCGGGTTAGAGCCGCGTTCTTACTCTGCTCCAGGGCATCCAGGAGATTCTGCGCGGACTTGTCCGCCATACGCTCCAGGCCGGCCAGCTCAGCCTTGTCCAGATCGTAGAGGTCCGCGATGTCTGTGACCAGTCCCCGGTCCACGAGCTGGTCGATAAGCTTCTCTCCCAGCCCCTCGATGTCCATGGCGCCGCGCGAGCCGAAAAACTTGAGGCTCTCTTTCAGCTTGGCGGGACACGAGAGGCCCGTGCAGCGGTAGGCGGCCTCTCCCTCTTCCCGGTAAACCGTGGAGCCGCATACCGGGCAGCGCTGCGG
>MGSR01000029.1:3876-6880 GCA_001798565.1 Deltaproteobacteria bacterium RIFCSPLOWO2_12_FULL_60_16 | reverse complement strand
GGGGGTCAAGGTGCCGGTGCGTCCTACCTGGGCCTGAATGTCGAGGATGCGCGTGGTCGCCTGCCGCGGTTTGAATTTGTAGGCGACCGCCCAGCGCGGCGAGCGGGCGATCTCACCCAGGCGGCGCTGCAGTTCCAGGCTGTTCACCTTGATCACCAGACCGTCGATCTCATAGGGGAGTTCGTCGCGCCGCATTTCCATCTCTTGGTGGTAAGCAAATATCTGCTTCAGGCTGTGACAGACGCGCACCGAGGAGACCGGCTTCAGGCCCCATTCCTTCAGGGCCTGGAGAAATTCCGCGTGCGTCTTGAAGTGCGCCCCGGCCGCCTCGCCCATGCCGTGGCAAAAGATGTCCAGCGGCCGCTTGGCCGTGATGGTCGAGTCGAGCTGCTTGAGAGAGCCTGCCGCCGCGTTGCGCGGATTGGCAAAAACCGGCTGGCCCTCTTCCTCGCGCTCCCGGTTGAGCTTTTGAAAGGCCAGGCGCGAGAGGAAGACCTCGCCGCGCACCTCGAGGCGCCGTGGAAGGCCGCTCTTCGCCCGCCGCAGCATGAGCGGAACGGAGCGGATCGTCTTGAGATTCAGCGTGATGTCCTCCCCGTTCAGGCCGTCGCCGCGGGTGGAGCCGACCGCGAGCCGTCCCTGCTCGTAGACCAGTTCTACGGCGACCCCATCGATCTTCGGCTCCACGACGTATTCTACCGGCTCGGAGATTTTCAGGAAGCGGCGGATTCTCTCCTCGAACTCCTCCATCTCCTCCCGGTTGTTGGCATTGTTGAGGGAAAGCATCGGCAGGGTGTGGCGCACGGTGGCGAACCGCTCCAGCGGACGGGCCCCCACCCTTTGCGTCGGAGAATCCGCGGCGGCAAGCTCCGGATGGTTTTTCTCGAGTTCAACCAGGCGGCGGAACAGACGGTCGTACTCGGCGTCGCTGATGAGCGGATCGTCGAGCACATGGTACTGGTAATTGTGTTTTTCGATTTCCTGACGGAGATGAGTGATCTCCCGTTTGTTCTCGTCGCGGGATGCCATGGCTTAAGCTAGCTTTCAGCGGTCAGCGATCAGCAGTCAGTTCCGGAAGAGAATAGCAAAGTTAAGCTGAAAGCTGAAGCCTGATAGCTGAGGGCTAAAGAAGCCTTCGTTGACCCTCCCAGATGACTGTGTTACTTATTTAAAATAATGGCTTTTTTAGGCTTTTTTTCGTTGGTTTTTCTCGCCTTGCTTTCGGCTTGCGCCCCGGCAGCGCCGGATCTCGCGCTGCCCCCGAGAGATCTCGCCTGGGAGCCCCAGACCCCCTTTCGCGGCGAAAAAAGGGTCGAAATCCCGCCCGAGGCCAAGGCCATGGGCCACTTTGCCAAAGGGCAAAGCCTGCTCGGGCAGGGTGAATTCAATCAGGCGCTGAGCGAGTTCGAAGCCGCCGTTCGAGCGGATCCCGCCAATGCCTTTCTGCGCTTCCGCCTGGCCACCCTCTATCTCCGCAGGGGCGACTTGAAAAACGCTTTGGCAGAAACGCAAGAAGCCGTCCGGCTCGACCCCAAAGGGGTGGATCACCGCCTGCTTTTGGCGGGCCTTTATTCTTCCATGGGCGAGGAGTCGAAAGCGGTTCTAGAATATGAAGAGACGCTTCGGCTCGACGGCAGTAACCAGGAGGCGCTGCTTTACCTGGGAGCGCTGCACCTCAAGCTGGGGGATTTTGCAAAGGCCACGAGCCGCCTGAACCAACTCCTCACTTTGAATCCCAATTCCATCCTCGGCCACTACTACCTGGGACGGGTGCGGGCCAGGTCCCAGCTCTATCTTGCGGCGGAGGAGAGCTACCGGAAAGCCCTCGAGCTCAACCCCAAGTCCGAGCCGGTCCTGCTGGAGCTGGCCCTGGTGTATGAGCTTCAGGGGAAGGCGGAAGAGGCCGTCCAGACCTACAAGAGGCTGCTCCAGGGTAATCCGAAAAACGTATGGGCGACGAAGCGGCTGGGCGAGCTCTACGTCGGGCAGAACAAGCTCGATGAGGCCCTCGCGCAGTTTCAAAAGCTTCAGGGCATCGAGGCGGATCCCCGGGAGGCCAGGACGAAGATCGGCCTGATCTATTATGAGAAAGGGGATTTTGAGCGGGCCGCCTCGGAGTTTAACCTGGTTCTGGCGGCCGATCCGGACAACGATCGGGTGCGTTATTACCTGGGCTCGACCTATTCGGAGATGAAGGCGTACGACCGGGCCCTGGAGGAGTTCTCGCGCATTCCGGAAAAAAGCGACTACCACGCCGACGCGCAGATTCAGCTCGCCTATCTCTATGATCGGCGCGCGGAGCTGGGCAAGGCGATAGAGGCGGTGCAAACGGCGCTGAAGAAGCGCAAGGACCAAAGAGATCTCTTGGCGCTGTTGGCCTCTCTGTACCGCAAGGCCAAGGACTATCCCAAGGCCATTGAGACCTGGCAGCGGGTCGTCGTGATGGATCCCAAGAACGATCAAGCCCAATTCCAGATCGGGGCGCTCTATGACGAGAGCAAGAACAAAGAGAAGAGCGTCGAGCACATGAAAAAGGCCATTGAGCTCAACCCGAAAAACGCCGCCGCCTTGAATTACCTGGGTTACACCTGGGCGGAAATGGGCGTCCGTCTGGAGGAGGCCGAGGGTCTGATACTCAGGGCGCTCAAGATCGAGCCGAACGACGGCTTTTATATCGATAGCCTGGGATGGGTCTATTACCAGAAGGGGGATTATCAGAGGGCGGTGGAGCAGCTGGAGCGGGCGGTGGAGCTGGCTACCGATGACCCGACGATCATCGAGCATCTCGGCGACGCCTACGAGAAAGTCGGCAAGGTGGCTGGCGCCGCGGATCGGTATCGCGAGGCGCTGAAGAGGTCCAAGGAAGAAGAGCAATCGAAGAGAATCCGGGAAAAGATCGAGCTTCTTGAGAGACGGTTCAAATAGTTCAAAAGCTGTTGGAGAGAGTCTTTTTTCAGACCGGTCAAAAGGGGTTGCTCGGGGGCTCGCCTCACTCGGCCAAAGC
>MGSR01000029.1:3709-3791 GCA_001798565.1 Deltaproteobacteria bacterium RIFCSPLOWO2_12_FULL_60_16 | reverse complement strand
GTCGCTCGCCAGGCCCCCTCGCTTTACGGAGCGACCGAGGGGAGCGCGAGCGAGGCTGCGGACGTAGAGACGAAAAGGTTCG
>MGSR01000029.1:2497-3501 GCA_001798565.1 Deltaproteobacteria bacterium RIFCSPLOWO2_12_FULL_60_16 | reverse complement strand
CGCTTTCCTGCTGGTCGGAGCGCCGGGACTCGCCGCGGCGCAGAGCCGCGTCGCCATCGGCGTCACGGAGACCATGGAGACGTTCAACCCTTATGGAGACAGCGTCTCCCTGCTGTACGGGATCTGGTGCCAGGTCCTGGGCTGTCTGGGCACTTACGATTTCGCCAAGGGGGAATACGAGGGAATGCTGGCGGAGCGCTGGGAGGTTAAAGACCCCAAGACATGGATTTTCCACCTGCGCAAGAACGCCAAATTCCACGACGGCTCGCCGGTCACCGCGGCCGACGTGGTGCACTCCTTCAACCGCATCCGCACCGACCCGCAGAGCAAACAGAAGCAGAACATCGCGCCGATCGCCAGCGCGGCGGCGCTCGATCAGTACACCGTGCAGTTCACGACCAAGCAACCCACGGCGCCGCTGACGGAGTATCTCTTTGACCGCTTCATCGTCACCAGCAAGGCCATTTACGACAAATACGGCGCGGACGTAGCGGACCGCAAATATCCGATCGGCAGCGGTCCCTACAAGTTCAAGGAGCTGATCCCAGGCCAGCGCTTCGTGATAACAAAAAATCCCGACTACCCGGGCATGAGAGAGAAAAAACAGGCGCCCGACGAGCTGATCTTCCGCATCATGCGCGAGCCGGAACAGCGCGTGACCGCCCTGCTCAACGGCGAGATCCAGATCGCCCAGTTCATACCGCCGCACCTGCGCGAGCGCGTGGAAAAAAACGCCGCAACCAAGATCGCGCCTGTGGACTCCGTGGAGATCATGTTTCTCGCCATGAGCCCCAAGTTCAAGCCATGGGACAACAAGCTGCTGCGCCAGGCCGTGGCCTACGCCATCGATCGGGACACCATCATCGCGACGCTTTTGAAGGGAGAGGCCACTCGCCTCGACGGGCCGATCGGGCCGGGGCAATATGGTTACAGCCCGAATCTGAAACCCAAGTACGAGTACAATCCGGAAAAGGCGCGCCAGCTGGTCAAGCAGGCGGGTTTCC
>MGSR01000029.1:0-2477 GCA_001798565.1 Deltaproteobacteria bacterium RIFCSPLOWO2_12_FULL_60_16 | reverse complement strand
TACTACACGCCGGTGGGTCGCTATACTCTGGACAAGCAGATTTCCGAGGCCATGGTGCCCATGCTCAACGCCGTCGGTATTCGCACTCGGCTTCAAACCCCGGAATGGGCCACCCTGTGGGCCAACGTGCAGGCGGGAAAAGTTCCCTTTTATTATATGGGGCGCGGCTCCGTCGTAGATCCCAGCGTCGCCCTGTCGCAATACTTCGAGACCGGCGGCTCGCCGAGGATCGGCTACTCGAACCAGAAATTCGACAAGCTCCTGGCGCAGGAGCGGCAGACTTTCGACCCGGCCAAGCGCAAGAAGGTGCTCTCCGAGGCCATGAGCCTTCTCACCGAAGAGGCGCCGGCCCATTTTCTCTGGCGCCACCAGATGCTGTACGGCGTTGCCAAAAATATCGACTACAAGCCGACTCCGAGCGGCCGCATCTTCGGCGACGAGATCCGTGTGCTGCGATAGGAGGTAGATGGCAGCCTACCTGGTGCGTCGGTTGGCGGGGACCATCCCGGTTCTCCTGCTGATCACGCTTCTCGTTTTCCTGCTGCTGCACGCGGCGCCCGGAGATCCGGCGTCCTTGCTGCTCTCCGACGCCACCTCCGAGGCCGACGTGCTCGAGGCCAGACAGCGCTGGGGGTTGGACCAGCCCCTGCACGTCCAATACCTGAAATTCTTCACCGCCGCCGTCACCGGCGATCTGGGCAAGTCCTTCCGCTTCGCCCAGCCGGTAGCGGAGCTGATCGCCACGCGGCTTCCCGCCACCGTGGAGCTCGCCGCCTTTTCCATCCTGATCGCCGTGACCCTGGCGGTCCCGCTCGGAGTCTGGGCCGGGGCCAGACCGAACTCGTGGGTGGACAATCTGGGCACCAGCTTCGGACTCTTCGGCATCAGCATGCCCAACTTCTGGATGGGCATCATGTTGATCCTGCTCTTCTCCGGAAGCTTCCACCTGCTGCCGTCGGCCGGACGAAGCACCTACGGCGTGGTCGGCGCGCAGGAAACCGGATTCTACTTTCTCGGCAGTCTGCTCGGCGGCAATTGGCCGGGGCTCAAGGACGCCCTCCTGCACATGGCGATGCCGGGCCTGGCGCTGGGCGCCAACATGATCGGCATACTGATGCGCGTCACCCGCTCCTCCGTGCTCGAAGTCCTGCATGAGGAATACGTGGTGACGGCGCGCGCCAAAGGGATGGCGGAGCGGCGCGTGCTCTGGCGCCACGTGCTCAGCAACGCGCTGATACCGATCATCACGGTGGCAGGGCTCGAGCTCGGCACCCTGCTCAGCGGCTCCATCATCGTGGAGACGGTCTTTGCCTGGCCGGGCATGGGCAGCCTGCTGATCACCGGAGTGACATCGCGCGACTACCCGCTGGTGATGGGGCTGGTGATGATGTACACGGCCGCCTTTGTCACGATCAATCTCGTCATAGACGCGCTTTATGGAATCATCGACCCGAGAATCCGCTATTAGCGCCTCTTCAAGCGGCCTGGTCGCCGCCTCGCGGAACGGCGTCACCTGGCTGCGCTCCTGGATGCGCGCCAAGGTCTACGTGGGAGGAGCCATCGTCCTGACCCTCGTGGTGGTCGGAACCGCCGCGCCGGTTCTGGCGCCGCACGATCCCAACGCGCAGCAGCTGCGCCGGACGCTGCTGGCGCCTCAGTGGTTCGGCGGAACCCACTTTCTCGGCACCGACAACCTGGGCCGCGACGTGCTGAGCCGCATCGTTTACGGGGCGCGCGTCTCTCTTCTGGTCGCCTTCGCGGTCGTGCTCATCTCGGGCCTGGTGGGGGTCACTCTGGGCGCCGTCTCCGGCTATTTCGGCGGCAGGATCGACTTCGCGATCCAGAAATCCGTGGAGGTCGTGTGGGCCTTCCCGCCTTTGCTGCTGGCGATCACGATTCTCGCTTTCCTCGGCCAGGGGCTCTTGAACCTGAACCTGGCGCTGGTGGCGCAGCGCTGGATCCAGTATTGCCGCGTGGTGCGCGGGCAGGCGCTCTCGCTGCGCACGCGCGATTTCGTCACCGCCACGCGGGCGCTGGGGGCGCCCGACAGCGTCATCATCCGGCGCCACATTCTTCCCAATCTGATCCAGATCTCGATGGTCATCGGCACCTTCGCCATGGCCTCGGCCATCATCTCCGAGGCGAGCCTGAGCTTCCTGGGACTCGGCGTCCCGCCCGACATCCCCACCTGGGGAACGATGCTGGCCGACGGCCGCACTTACATCAGCACCGCCTGGTGGCTCGCGCTCTTTCCGGGGCTGTCGATCTTTGTCACCGTGCTCGGCATCAACCTGCTCGGCGACGCGCTCCGCGACATCTTCGACCCGCGCTTAAAACGGACCGGCGCGGGCCTGTAAAGTTCGTTCGGGGACTTACCTCGCGCGCCCAAAGCAATGGGCTGCTCGGGGACCCGGTTCGCTCCCCGAAAGCAATAGACCTGTGGGTTCTTTGAACCTGCACGACTGGTGCTTTCGGGT
>MGSR01000028.1:8950-9564 GCA_001798565.1 Deltaproteobacteria bacterium RIFCSPLOWO2_12_FULL_60_16 | reverse complement strand
CTGCGGACGAGCTCGTCGTAAGAGGAGTTTGCGATAATACGGGTGAACTGCGAGCGATAGTTATTCACGAGGCTGATGTTTTCCACCACCACGTCGTAGACCTTCCATTCCCCGTTTTTGAGCATGACTTTATAATTCAACGAGAACTCCTCCCCATTATTCGTAACGATGCGGCTATTGACCTCGGCGTAATTCTTGTCCAGGATCTCGCGGACATAGGCGAATTTTTCGTCGCTGTAGCCTTCGATCCTGTCGATGTAGGCGCGCTCCAGCAGGTCCGTAAAAAGACGCACGAATTCTTCCCGCTCCTTCGGGCCGATCCGCCGCCACTGGCTTCCCAGGGAGCGTCGCGCCATCTCGGTAAAATCGAATCTGGACGAGATAGCCTGCCTGAGCTGGTCCCGCCGATCTTTGGTTTTGGCCGCGGACTTGAGTTGCGGGTTGTTTAGAATCGCCACGATCTTGTCCACGCTAGCTCGTATCTGTTCCGTCGGCGCGCCGGCGCTCGAAGGCGAAGGGGCCCAGAGGACAAAAAGCAAAAGGGCGGCGACCGCTATTGCGGATTTCTGCTTCATTTCTTCTCGCTTTTCGATGTCAGATCTCCCCGACGTATT